>CANJSR010000035.1 GCA_947476855.1 Acetobacteraceae bacterium | reverse complement strand
GCGCCTCCCAGGACGGGATCGGCATGACGCAGACGACCATCCGCAATGGTCGCCGCATGAGCACGGCCTATTGCTACCTCGACCCCGCGCGCGGCCGGCCGAACCTGACGATCCAGGCCAATGCCCTCACCGAGTGCCTGCTGCTGGAAGGCAAGCGCTGCGTCGGCGTCCGCTACACCGTCAACGGCGTGACCCGCGAAGCCCGCGCCGGCCGGGAAGTCGTGGTCAGCGCCGGCTCCATCAACTCCCCGCAATTGCTGGAACTGTCCGGCATCGGCCGGCCCGACGTGCTGCGCGCTGTCGGGATCGAGGTGCGGCATGAACTCAAGGGCGTGGGCGAGAACCTCCGCGACCATTACTCGCCCCGCATGAAGTGGAAGGTCAACGCGTCCCTCGGCATGACCTACAACGACAAGGCGCGTGGTCTGGGCCTGGTGTGGCAGGCGCTGAAATACGGCCTGACGCGCAAGGGGCTGCTGGGGCTGCCGGCGTCTCCGATCCGCGCCTATGTCCGCACCCGTGCCGGGCTGGACGCGCCGGACGCGGCGATTTCCTGGATCCCGTTCCTGGCGACCGCCGACTTCAAGATCGCCAAGGAATCCGGCGTGACCGCCATCGTGAATATCCTGCGGTCGGAGAGCACGGGCAGCATCCATGTCTCCTCCAACACACCGAACAAGCCGCCGGCGATCCGCTTCAACTTCATGACCGCCCAGCTTGATCGGGAGGTGACGCTGGAGGCGATGCGGATCACCCGCCGGATCATGACGGCGTCCGCCATGAAGGGCATCGCGACGGACGAGCTGACGCCCGGCGTGAACATCCAGGCGGACGACGAACTGCTCGACTGGGTCAAGAAGAACGCCGAGACGACCTACCATCCGGTCGGCACCTGCAAGATGGGATCGGACCCGATGGCCGTGGTGGATGACCAGTTGCGCGTGCATGGGATCGAGGGGCTGCGGGTCGCCGATGCCTCCATCATGCCCACGCTGACGTCCGGGAACACGAACGCGCCGTCGATCATGATCGGGGAGAAGGCGTCCCGGATGATGCTGGCCGCGGCGGCGTAGGCGGGGCGCGTAGGACGGGGGGGCGTAGGCGGAGGGGGAGCCCTACAGGGTTGTCGCACATGGCCCCTTTTCGTCCTGGCCGGGCTTGACCCGGCCATCGCCGAGCAGGCTGTCGCCTGACATCCTGCGCGCCATCGATCGTCCGTATCCGTGGCGATGGCCGAGTCAAGCCCGGCCACGACCGTGGAGCCGCACAATGTGCAGACCCTCTTGGGGCGTCGCGTGACGGCCCCCTACCCCAGAATGTGATACCCACCATCAATGAACAAAGTCTCCCCCGTCATCGCCGTCGCGTAGGGAGACGCGAGGAACGCGCACGTCGCCCCAACCTCCTCGATCGTCACCAGCCGGCGAACAGGGGCGCGACTGGCAACCCGCCCCATCAACTGATCAAAATCCGTGATCCCCGACGCCGCGCGAGTCGCCAGAGGCCCCGGGCTGATCGCGTGCACCCGGATGCCCTTCGGCCCGAGTTCAGTCGCCAAATAGCGCACCGACGATTCCAGCGCCGCCTTCACGGGCCCCATGATGCCGTAGTTCTCGATCACCTGGTCGGCGCCCAGATAGGACATGGTGAAGATCGTCCCGCCATCCGCCATCAGCGGTTCGGCCCGCCGCGCCAGGTCGAGGAACGACCAGCAGGAGACGTCCATCGCGGTCAGGAACCCCTCCCGCGGGCAGTCGACCACACGGCCGGCCAAGGCCTCCTTCGGCGCGAAGGCGATGGAGTGGACCAGGATATCCAGCTTCCCCCAGGTCTTCTCGATCGCCGAGAACACCGTGTCGACCTGCGCGGCATCCCGCACCTCCATCGGCAGGAACAGCTCCGCGTCCAGTTGCTTCGCCAGCGGCTCGACATGGGGCCGAGCACGCTCATTCAGATAGGTCATCGCGATGTCGGCGCCGGCTCGGCGCATCGCGCGGGCACAGCCCCAGGCGATGGAGTGTTCGTTCGCCACGCCCACGATCAACGCCTTGCGACCGGCGAGAAGAGCCGAGATCAAGCCCGGTGCGTCGCTCATGCCACGGCCTCCTCAGCCATCCCGAACAGGTCCGCGACATGGTCCAGGCGCCTTTGCCCTTCCGCGGCAAGTGGTCCACGCGCGCCGAGCAGCCGGGTGATCACCGCGAAGGCCCCACGGCGCAAGGCCGGATCGGCTGGCAGCATGGCGGGGATCGCCTCGATGGCGCGACCCTCATCCAGCAGCAGGATCTGGAACTGTTCGTGCATCACCGCGCGGAAATGGGCGAGCGTGATCCGCTTCTCCGCCGGTTGCAGTGCGATCATGGCCCGCAGCATCGCGAAGCCGCGTTCGTCGATGCGACGCTCGGGCTTGCGGATGTAGATCAGCGCCCGAACGCCGGCTTCCAGCAGCCCGCCTGCCTCCACCCGACCGGCCAGGGCCTGCCGCTTCTCCATCACCGCCGTTTGCCGCGACATATCGACATATGCCCGACGATGCGCGTCCGCGTGATCCGCGCCCAGCCCCGCCAACGCCTGCACGACCGGAGAGCCATAGACGCCCAGGAACACCGCCTCGGTCATCGTGTCCCGCGCGCGGCCCATCGCTTCCAGATTGAAGCGGATGCAGTCGGACATCATGTTCTGCCACGCAACGAACGGATTGTTCGCCGCGGCCGGCGCCCGGTTCGCGCGCATCTGTTCGGCCAGCATCTTCACCGGCGCCATCAACGGATTTTCGTCTGAGAACATGTCGAACCGCATCCGCGTCGGGTGCATCTTCCGCCCCAGTTCCGCCGACTGCTCGGTTGTGATGGCCTGCACCAGCGGACTGAGCAGCGTCCGGTAAAGACCCTGGTTGATCTCCGACACACGGGCGGCGGCGGCGAAACGCAGATCATCCTCCGGCGGATTGGTGCCCAGCGCGCGGATGTCTTCCAACCCGCGCGGTTCCAGGCTGAACAGATACCGGCCATGGATCAGATCCGGGTTGGCGGTGTCGGGGCCGACATCGGTGATCAGCGCCTCATACAGGCCGGGCGGCAGCATATCGATCATGTCCATGCAATTGGCGAACTCATCGTGTTCCCGCGTCGCCACCTTGCCGGACACGAAGATGCCCAGATGCCCGATGCTGTCATGCATCGAATAGACGATGGTCTGGTCGTTCGCGATGATCTCATCCTCGTGCCGATACAGATCGAGGATCCAGCCCAGGGCCTGCTGCGGCGGCGTGATGTCATCCCCGTGGGAGCAGAACACGATGATCGGAGACCGGATATTGCGGAGGTCGATGCGCGTGCCATCGCCGGTCGTGAGCTCTCCGGCGGTCAGGCGGTTCCCGACGAAAAGCTCATCGGCGATCCACTGCATTTCCCCGGCATTCAACAGCACCGGGCTGCCCCACCACTTCTCAAACTCCAGGAACCGCTCGGCCTCCGTATCGACCTTCGACCAGACGTCATAGGGCTTCTGCCACAGCGCGTTGTCGGGATGCAGCGACTCGAAATTCGACACCAGGTTGGCGCCGTCGAAAATGCCGTTGCCCATGTCCCCTGCCATCGAGGTCAGCCAGGTCCCGCCCAGCAACCCGCCGAGGTAGCGCATCGGCGCCTTCCCCCGCACGCCCGCCCAATAGGACAGCGGCGAACCGGCCAGCAGGATCGGCCCGGTCAATTCCGGCCTGATCGCGGCCATCATCATGATCTGCCAGCCGGCCTGGCAGTTGCCGATCAGGCAGGGCTTGCCCTCGGCGAGCGGGTGCAGTTCCGCGACCTTGGCGACGAACTGCGCCTCCGCGAGGCACACGTCCTCGACTGTCTGGCCGGGCATCGGGGTCGGCAGGAAGCCCACGAAATAGCAAGGATGCCCGGCCCGCAGCGCCACCCCGATCTCACTGTCATGCTTCATGCCGCCGATGCCGGGGCCATGGCCGGCGCGGGGATCGAACACGATGAAGGGGCGCTTGGTTGGATCGGCCACACCGGCCGCGGGCGGCACGATCCGCGCCAGTCCGTAATTCACGGGCCGAGCGAATGTGCGTCCATCCATGATGATTTCGGCCGCGAAGGTGAGGACATGCGGCACCGTGCGGGCATTGTGCTCCCGCGCATTGTTCCCCCGCTGGCGCAGTACATCAAGGAACAGGATCGACCGCTGCATCGCATCCACCCAATACTCCACGACAGGCCCACCGCTCGGCCGCGTTTGCGAGATTGCTTCTGACATGGATTTGACCTTCGAAACGAACGCGACTGAAACCGGATCGGCGCTGGGGTCGGCTGCCCGCACCATAGCAGAATTGTGCAGTGCAGCAAGAATGATCGGCACCCGGGTCAGTCGGGCCTATTGCTCCTGAAAGGCCCTATGGAAGCTGTCGAGCACCGGTTGCGCCAGATAGCGGAAGAAGCTGCGTTCCCCGACCAGGATATGCCCCTCCACTGGCATACCCGGCGCCAGGAACACGCCCGGCAGACGGGCCAGCTGCTCAGGATCGACCGCGATATGGGCGCGATAGACCGGCTGGTGGGTCACCTCATGCAAGGTCACGTCGGCGGCGACCCATGTCACTTGCCCGTGCAGATAGGGCACCAGGCGCTGCTTGAAGGCCGGTAGCCGCACCTCGGCCCGCAGCCCCGGCACGACGGTATCGATGTCGTTCGGGCTGACATTGACCTCAGCCACCAGGCGGTCGTGCTCCGGCATCAAGTCCATCACCGCATCACCCGGCCGCAGCACCGCGCCCACGGTGAACAGCTTGAGGTTGACGACCGTCCCGGCTTCCGGCGCCACGATTTCCCGCCGGGTGAACACGTCGGTCGCGGCGCGCAGCCGTTCCTCCGTCTCGGCCAGCTTCCCCCGCGCGGCGATCAGGTCGGTGGAGGCCTCCTGCACCCGCAAATCCGTCACGTGCTGAATCTGGCGACGGGATTCCGCGATCGTGGCCTGGGCACGCTCGATCTGGCCACTGATCTCCCCGATCGAACCTTCAAGCCCGGCCATCGCCCGTTGCACGGCCAGCAGGTCGGGCAGCCGCGCGAGACCCTGTTGCAGAAGGGTGCGGCGCATCGCCTCCTCCTGCTGGATCAATTCGTATTGCCGCTTGGCGGCGACCAACTGACCGCGGGTGCCGGGGATCATCGCCTCATGCTGGTCGATCCGCGCCTGCAGGACCGAGACCTGGGTCAGATGGCTGGCCTTCCGCGCCTCGAACAGCGCGCGCTGGGTCAGGACGGCGTCCTGCGCGCGAGCATGCGTGGTGTCCAGCAGTTCGAGCGGAAAGCGGATGTCCGCGCTGCCCTGCACTTCCGCGTTCAAACGGCTGATCTGCGCCAGCAGGACCAGGCGCTGGGTTCGATGCACCTCGGCCGTCACGTCGGACTGCACGTCATCCAGCCGCACAAGCACCTGGCCGGCCTTCACGCGAGCACCGTCGCGGACCAGGATCTCGCTGACGATGCCGCCTTCCAGGTGCTGGATGGTGCGGCGGCTGCCCTCGGCCTTGATGACGCCAGGGGCGATCGCGGATTCGGCGAGGGGCGCCAGCAGCGACCAGCCGGTAAGCCCACCAATGAAGGTCAGGCAGACCAGCGCGCCCACCAACATGGGCAACCAGATGCGAGGGCCGGACGCGTCGAACGCGGGGGCCGGCGTGGCCAGGGCGATACTCATGCCGCGGTCCCTTCAAGGCGGCTGGAGGGATGGGCCTGCACCTCGGCCGGTCGTGCGGTCATCAGGCGCTTCAGCACCTCGGCGCGGGGGCCGAGCAGATCCATGGCGCCGTGGCGAAGGACCAGGATACGGTCGACGACCTGCATCAGGGATGGCCGGTGGGAGACGAGGATGACCGTGCTGCCCTGCGCCTTGAGTTCCTTGAGCGCGCGGGCCAGACCGGCCTCCCCATCGCCGTCCATGTTGCTGTTCGGCTCATCCAGGACCAGGAACCGGGGGCGGCCGAACATCGCCCGCGCCAGCCCGATCAACTGCCGTTGCCCGCCCGACAGCGCCCGGCCGCCATCCGAGATTTCGGTGTCGTAGCCCTGCGGCAGGCCCAGGATCATCTCGTGGCAGCCGGCCAGCTTCGCCGCGTCGTAGACGGCGTCGGGTTCGGCGTCGCCCATGCGGGCGATGTTGCGGAAGATCGTGCCGTCAAACAGCGCCACGTCCTGCGGCAGGTAGCCGACATGGCGGCCGAAATCCTCCCGCTGCCAAGTGAACACATCGGCCCCATCCAGCCGGACCGTCCCGGCCGAGGGCTTCAGCGTCCCCACCAGCATCCGGATCAAGGTCGTCTTGCCGGCGGCCGAGGGACCGATGATGGCCAGGCTCTCCCCCGGTTCCAGGGAGAAGTTGACGCCCTTGATCATCGCGCTGCCATGGCCTGGGAAAGCATAGGACACGTGATCGACATTCAGATGACCGATCGGTGCCGGCAGCGGCAAGCCAGGCGGACGCAGGCGCGGCAGGGACAGGAAGGCCTGCAATCGACGGAACGACTGCCGGACCTGCACCACCTGCTTCCACCCCCCGATCATCTGCTCAACCGGCCCCAGCGCTCGGCCCATGATGATGGACCCGGCGATGGAGGCACCGGCGGTCAGTTCCTGTTGCAGCACCAGATAGGCGCCGATGCCCAGGACAGCGATCTGCACGATCAGGCGGAGGAACTTGGTGGCGGCGACCATCATGGCGGCCCGGTCGCTCGCCCGCCGCTGCGGCTGGGTCATGGCGGCAACGGACTCGCGCCACCGGTCGATCACGGCGGCCTGCATGCCCATGCTGTCGATGACCTCGGCGTTGCGGGCGATCGCCTCGGCACAGCGCTGGCTGGTCGTGGCGGCGGTGTTCACGTCCTTCAGCAGGCGCGACGTCGCGAGTTCGGTCGTTACCGTCAGTCCGAACAGCAGCAGCGCGCCGCCCAGGGCCATCCACCACATCACGGGATGGAGCAGGAAGATGAAGGCGATGTAGATCGGCACCCACGGCACGTCATACAGCGACAGCATGGTGGGGGAGGCGAGGAAGCCGCGGCAGACGCCAAGGTCGCGCAACGCCTCCATCCGGTAGGACCCCCCGGCCAGCGCGCTCTCGATCGCACGGACGAAGCCTTCGGGGGCGACGCGCTGCTCAATCCAGGTGCCGACGCGTTGCAGAATCTGGCCACGTACCGCTTCCAGCACCGCCAGCACCAGGATGGCAAAGCAGGCGAGCAGCGACAGATATACCAGCGTATCCAGCACGCGGGTGGACAGCACCCGGTCGAACACCTGCATCATGTAGATAGAGGTCGTCAGCTGCAGCAGGTTGATGACGCCGCTGAACAGGCCGACCGCGACGAAATACCGCCGGCAGACGCCAAGCGCCTGGCGCAGCGGCGTGGTCGCGCGGGAAGAAAAGCCGACAGACATTGAGGAAGGCGCGTGCATGAAGCTGCCTGCTGCAAAAGCGTTCATTGCAAGGACGGACCGCCTCGCGGCGCCGGCGGGGGCATAGTCCCCACCGACACCGCGCGTGCGGCCTGACGGATCAGAGCACGAAGTCGGTCGCGATCACGTTCGCCACGCCCGGCAGCCCGATCTCGAAGTCGCTGACGCCATCGCCATTGATGTCGAACTGAAGCACGTCCGCCACCGTGTCGAAGCGAAGCTGCCCGGCCGCCCCGGTGAAATTGGCGACCAGGACGAACGCCTGGTCACCGGCCAGCACCGGATTGGCGTCGATCGCCGAAACGTTGATCTTGTCGCCATCGGCCCGCAGGAAGTCCGTCACGACGTCACGGGCGGACCCTATCGTGGTCTCGAACCGCGAGTCCCAGATGAAGGCATCGGCGCCAGTGCCTCCGGTCAGGATATCAGTGCCAGCCCCGCCGCGCAGCGTGTCGTTGTCGGCCTCTCCGCTCAGGAAGTCATCGCCGCCCAGCCCGGCGATCATGTCGTTGCCGGCTCCGCCGAACAGCTCATCGTTGCCGTCCGTGCCACTGATTTCGTCATCACCAGGCGTGCCCGGGTCCGTGCGCCCGGCGGTCAGCCGGATGTCGCCGAAGTTGTTGGTCGTGTTGTTGGCGACCGAGAACGACGACGCCAGGTAGGTGCCCTGGAGCTTGACGGTGAAGTCGGCGCCCGCTGTGCCGTCGATGCCGACCCGCAAGTAGGTGACCGCGTTCACGGTCTGCACCTGGACCTGGCCGGCCGTGACCGCGCTGCCGTTTCCGGCCGTGACCGCCTGCAGATTGGGCATCCCCATCAGGCGCACGAAATCGCCGGCCGCGGCATCGGTGATCGTGTCGATCCCGCTGTTCCAGACATCGGTGTAGCGGAACTGGTCGACACCCAAGCCACCCGACAGCGTGTCGGCGCCATTGCCGCCCACCAGCATGTCGTTGCCGTTCCCGCCGTTCAGCACGTCGGACGCGGCATAGCCATATAGCTTGTCGCTATAGGCCGACCCCGTCAGGTTCACCGCCTCGACATTGTAGAAATCGAGCTGGTAGCTGCCATTGGCGGCATGGTAGCGCGACCCGTACGGGATGCTCGTCAGGCTTACGCCGCTGGTCGCCAGCGACATGTCCGCGATCATGAGGTCGGCGGCGCCGCCCTCCATGTCCAGGGACTCCCGCGTGCCCTTCCCGAGGTACACGGTGTCATTGCCCGCGCCGGTCCACAGTGTCTGGTCGCTGGACAGGGCATTGAAGTTCAGGATGTCATTGCCCGAGCCGGTTCGCAGTTCGACCTGCTCTATCGAGACCAGGCTGGTCCCGGTGTTGGAGAGCACGCCGTTACCGGCGGCGCTCTGCGTCAGTTTGACCTGATTGAGCTCTCCACTGTAGTTGCCGATATACTTGTCGATACCGGCCCCGCCGTTGATCACATCCTTGCCTGACCCGCCGTTCAGGATGTCGTTGCCGCCGTTGCCGATCAGGATGTCGTCCAGGCTGCCGCCACGCAGGATATCACCGGCCGAACCGCCGATCAGCTCAAACGCCTCCACCCCATAGTAGTTTGTGTTCATCGTGCCGGCGGCGTCGCCGATCCGTTCTCCGTAGGAGATCGCGTTCTGGGTGACCGACGTCGTCGCGGTGGAATAGTCGACCACCAGCCTGTCCTCGGCGCCACCGCCCATGTCGACCGAGTCGAAGCCCAGGCCGGCGTTCACCCAGTCATTGCCGCCATTGGTGGCGATGGTATCGTTCCGCGTGTATCCAGCCGTCGACAGGACGTCGTTGCCCCCACCCGTGGTCAGCTCAAGTTGCTCGATGTTGCGGATGTTCAGGCCCGCGCCGGCGCCCTGGATCGCCGTCTGGCTGAGCTTCGCGTCGAACAGGACCGCGGCGAGCTGGCCGCCCTGGTTGGCGTTCCACAGATCGGTGCCGGTGCCGCCATCGACCTTGTCCAGGCCGGTGTCGGAATAGATACGGTCATCCCCGGCCGCGCTGGACAGGTCGTCATTCAGACCGAAACCGCGCAGCTCGTCCGCGCCGGACCCGGAGATGAAACGGACCCGCTCCACCCCATACAGGGAAAGCTCGTCGCCGACGGTCGAGGTATAGCGCCAGCCATAGGCGATGGAACTGTAGGTTACGGCCGCGGTGCCGACGCCCGTCCAGTTCGCGAAGACGAAATCGGTGCCCGAACCGGCATCAACCACATCCCGGCCACGCCCGGTGGTGATCTGGTCGTCACCGCCGAACGTGGTGTAGCGGTCGTCGTAGACGCCGGCGTTGCCGATGATGACGTCGTTGTTCTCGCCCGTCGTGATATCCAGCCGCTCGACATTCATGACCGAGGTCTGGTTCACGCCGCCGATGCGAAACACCGCCTTGGCGTTGGCGGCCACGTTGATCTGGACGTTGATCACCTCGACCCGGTCCTGGAAGTCGGAAATCCACAGATCCGCGCCGGTTCCGCCATCGATCGTGTCGGTGCCGCGCCCGCCGCGCAGCGTGTCGTTGCCGGCGTTTCCGATCAACCGGTCATTCAGCGACCCACCCCACAGGTCGTCGCCATAGGCGCCGCCGATCAGGTCGAAGCTCTCGATGTTGTAGAGGTTGACCGAGACGGTCGGCACGCCGCCATCGGAGAACCGCCAGCCGTAGGAAATGTCGGTCTTCGTGATACCAGCCGCGGCGTCATTCCAGTCCAGCACGAGGCGGTCATTGCCGCCGCCGCCATCGACCGAGTCGTGGCCCTTGCCCGAACGGATGATGTCGTCGCCACCGTACGTGGTGATCGAGTCGTCATAGGCGAAGGCGGAGGTATCAATGATGTCGGCCCCGTTGCCGGTGGAGATCGTCAGGACCTCGGTATTCGCGACCGAGGTACCGGTTGCGGCGACCGTGCTGGCGGACCCGTTCAGGTTGAGCACGACGGAAACGCCCGTGTGGATGCCGCTGTAGTCGACAACCCACCGGTCCACGCCGAGGCCTCCGTTCACGGTGTCAGCCCCGAGATAGCTGTACATCGTGTCGTCGCCGTCATTGCCGAAGATCTGGTCGTTGCCGTTGGTCGTGCGCAGGTCGTCGTTGCCCGAGCCGCCCTTCAGGATGACCGATTCGAAATTCACGTACCCCACATAATTCGAGAAATCGTCCGTGTGCTCGGCCCAGTACCCGCCGTTGTAGACAACGTCCTGAGTCAGAGCCGACCAGTCGATGGTAATCTGATCGTTTCCGCCGAGACCATCAATGTAGAACGATCCGGTTGGAGTGACCGTGATAAAATCGTCGCCGGCAGTCGGCGTACCTGAAACGGGCATCGGTATCTCCTGTTCTAGTCGGGAATTTAAATCGCTTCCGTGCTCTCTTGGGAGCTCACGAAGATTGACTCGCGCATTGATAATTTCATTGATCAGGATCAACGGAACTAAATTCCCGCGGCCATCCTGGCGCCTCCCGCGGAGCAGCCATGCCCAAATCGCGGCGCCCACTGCCGCCGTGACCGTTGAAATTCGGACCGGTCGTTTCCAAGGGCCGCGTCCGGCCCAGGCTGACAGTCCGAGGCTTTGGGGCTAGCATCCCCTCCCAAGCGTCCCGCGGGCTCGACCCGACACGCAAGCTGAAGAGGGAGAGCATCCGATGCAGATCGTCGACGCCCAGATTCACACCTGGGGCACCGGCCTGCCGAGCAATTTGTCGCATTGGCAGGTTACTCATTTTACGACGGAGGAAGCGGTTGCCCTGATGGATGAGGGCGGGGTCAACGCCGCCGTCATCCATCCGCCTGGCTGGGACCCGAATTCGACTGAGATGGCCTTCAAGGCGGTCAAGGACTATCCGGGACGGTTCGCGATCATGGGCTCCCTGCCACTCGACAAGCCGGAATCACGCGGGTTGATCGCCGGCTGGCGGAAGCAGCACGGGATGCTGGGCCTGCGCTATACGTTCCTGCACGACCCGGCCCGCAAGTGGCTGGCGGACGGCACGATCGACTGCCTGTGGGCCGAGGCCGAGAAGGCCGGCGTGCCGGTTGCCGCGCTGGCGACGGACTCGCTGAAGGAACTGGGCAAGATCGCCGAACGCCATCCCGGGTTGAAACTGACGATCGACCACCTGGGCGGGCGAGGCGGGCTGACGACGCTGAAGGACGCGGCGGCCATGACCCATATCCCGGAGCTTCTGGCGCTGGCGAAGCTTCCGAACGTTGCGGTCAAGGCAACCGGCGCGCCTGGCTATTGCAGCGGGGACTATCCGTTCACCTCCATGCATCCCTATCTGCGCCAGATCTACGACGCTTTCGGGCCGGACAGGATGTTCTGGGGCACCGATATCTCCAAGATGCCGTGTTCCTGGGCGAAATGCGTATCGATGTTCACCGAGGAACTGCCCTGGTTGAGCCAGGACGACAAGCGCCTGATCATGGGCGACGCGCTGTGCGCGTGGTGGGGCTGGAACCGTTCAGCCTGAAACGAAACGAAAAGGGGACGTCCCGAGATGGGCAATACGAATACCAAGGGCAAGAAGGTCGCGGTCGTGGTTGGCGCGACCTCCAAATGGCAGTCGGACGGGCGCAACACGATGCTCGCGCATGGCAAGCACCTCGATGACAGCACGCTGCCGGTGGGCGTGCGTTGGGGCGTGGGCGGGGCGATCGCCCAGCGCTTCGCCAAGGAAGGCTTCTTCACGGTGCTGACGACCCGAGCCGCGTCGAACGCCGCGGCGCTGGCGGATGCGATCCGCGAGCAGGGCGGCGACTGCATGATCGTCGAACTGGACCTGTCATCCGAACAATCGGTCGCCACCGCCTTCGCCACGATCCGCGCGGAAGCCGGGGACCCGGACGTGCTGGTCTACAACGCCGGCTACCTGGAAGGGCGCGACCTGCCGCCGGACCAGGAACTGCTGGAATACATCTCGGTGGAGATGTTCGACACCGCCCAGCACATCGCCAGCCGCGGGCCGTTCCTGGTGGCGAAGGAAGTGCTGCCGGCGATGCGCAAGCGCGGGGAGGGATCGTTCTTCTTCTCCAACAACTCCAAGTCCCTGCGCGGCAAGAAGCGCTATACGGGTGAGTCTCTGTATTATCCGCGCGTGATGATGCGGACGCTGGCGCAAGTGTTGACCGAGGAATATTCCGAACTCGGCGTCCATGTTGCCAACGTCGTGATCGACGGGACGATCGACTCGCCGGGCACGCGGGCGCTGCCGAAGTTGCAGAACCGGCCTGAACTGGTGATGAACCCGGAAAAGATCGCCGATGCGTTCTACTACCTGCACACGCAGGACCGGTCGGTCTGGACGCATGAGCTGCAACTGACCCCCTACTCCACCAAGCCCAGCTACTGAGACGAGGGCGGCCCCGCACGGGCCGCCCACTCCCTCCCTCCGAAAGGCCCCATCATGGACATCTCCGGCAAGACCGCCATCGTCACCGGCGCCGCATCCGGCATCGGACTGGGCATCGCGACCGCGCTGGCCGAGGCCGGGGCCAACGTGGTGATGGCCGATATCCAGAAGGACGCGATCGAGCAGGCGGCGCATGGCCTGTCCGGCACCAACAAGCGCGTGATGCCCGTGCGGGTCGATGTGACGCAGGAACAGTCGATCATCGACGCGCTGGCCGAGGCGGAACGCAACTTCGGCAAGCTGCATATCGCCTGCAACAACGCTGGCGTGCCGATGCACGGCACGAAGATGGTCGACGTGCCGCCTGGCGACTGGGCCTTCGTGATGGGCGTGAATATCTGGGGCATCATCCATGGCATCCGCCACTTCGTGCCCGCCATCCTCAAGCATGGGGAAGAGGGACACATCGTCAATACAGCCTCGGTCGCCGGGTTCCAGAACCGTCGCGGCACCAACCAGGGCCCCTATTCCATGAGCAAGTATGCCGCCCTGTCGATGTCGGAGGCGTTAGAGCACGAGCTGGAAGGCACCAACATCGGCGTCTCCGTCCTGTGTCCCGGCCCGATCGCGACGAACATCGCGCGCGGCGCCCGCAACCGGCCGGACCATCTGGGCGGGCCGCAGGTGCGGGAGAATGATGAGGCCGTGCTGGCCGAACGCCTCGCGACGTCCGGCCTGGACCCGAAGAAGGTCGGCGAACGGGTGGTGGACGCTATCCGCACCAAGACCTTCTACGCCTTCGTCAGCGCCGTGCCCGCCGATGTCATCCGCGCCCGCCACCGCCGGATCGAGGAGGCCCTGAACAGCCCCTGGGTGACGCATTACTGAGGCCCCGCCGGTGCCCTGCACGCGCCCACGGCACGGGTTCCTGGGCCTGGGCATGCAGACCGAGACGCTGGATGACGGGCAGGAGATCACCGTCGTCATGGCCGTCGATCCGATGGGCCCCGCCGGTTCCGTCAGCATCTACAAGGGCGATCGGATCGTCGCCCTGAACGGCAAGCCCATCCAGGGTGTGCGAAGCCTGCTGGCGGAAATCGGTCCCGACACGATCGGCTCGACCGTGACGCTGTCTCTGCGACGGAAAGGTTTTCCGGTGGACGTGGAAATCACGGTCCGGGAACGACCGGCCGCCTGATCGCGGGCAGACCGAGGCGAATACAAGAGGGGAGATACGTGCGATGGCGACAGGGCCGCTCACCGGGGTCAAAATCCTGGAATTCTCCGGCATCGGGCCGGGACCGTTCTGCGGCATGCTGCTGTCCGACATGGGCGCCGACGTGCTGCGCATCGACCGCAAGGGCAACGACCGCGGCGAGAAGACCCATGTCACTCGCCGCGGCCGTAAATCCGTCGCGCTGGACCTGAAACAGCCTGCGGCGCGGGAGGCCTGCCTGCGGCTGATCGCAACCGCCGATGCGCTATACGAAGGCTTCCGTCCCGGGGTCATGGAGCGGCTGGGGTTGGGCCCGGATGTCGCCCTGCAACGCAATCCGAAGCTGGTCTATGGCCGCATGACCGGCTGGGGACAGGAAGGGCCGCTGTCGCAGGCCGCCGGCCATGACATCAACTACATCGCCATCACCGGCGCGCTGCACGCGATCGGCACCGCCGAACGGCCGGTGCCGCCGCTGAACCTGGTGGGGGATTTCGGCGGCGGCGCGCTCTACCTCGCGGTCGGCATGCTGGCCGCCCTGCTGCACGCCCGCGCCACCGGCCAGGGCCAGGTCGTGGATGCGGCCATGAGCGACGGCGCCGCATCCCTGATGGCCGCCTTCTACGGCCACATGGCTGGCGGACGCTGGAGCGATACCCGCGCGTCCAACGGCGTCGATGGCGGCGCGCCCTACTACGGTGTCTACAAATGTGCCGACGGACAATGGATCGCGCTCGGCTCCATCGAACCGCAGTTCTTCGCGATCATGATGGACAAACTCGGCATCACCGATTTCCCGCGTGACAAGCAGCGCGATCAATCCCATTGGCCCGATCTGCGCGTTCGCCTGGAGGCGGCCTTTCTGAAAAAGACGCAGGCGGAGTGGATCAGCCTGATGGAAGGCAGCGACGCCTGTTTCGCCGGCGTGCTGAACTTGGCGGAGGCACCGAACCACCCGCACCATGTCGCGCGCGGCACCTTCGTCACCGTCGACGGCGTACTGCAACCCGCCCCCGCGCCCCGATTTTCACACACGCCGAGCCAGATCCAGGAACTCGATCCGGCGATCGGCGCGCATAACGAGACGGGGCTGATGGGCTGGGGCCTCACGCGGGAGGAGGTCGAGGCCCTGCGGAAAGCCGGCGCGCTGTAGCACGCCGGCCCGCGCCCGTTAGCCCTCCAACTTGATGCCGGCCGTCTTGATGACCTGCTGCGTAGAGGTCCAATCGTCGTCCCAAAGCTTTTGAAGCTGATCGAGGCTGGCCTGCACCGGCAGGTTGGCAACGCGCTGCATCACCAGCTTCCACTCCGCCGTCGCCGAGATCTCGTTGATCTTGGCGTTCAGCATCGCAACGACCTCGGGCGGCGTGCCGGGCGGGCCGTACAGGCCAAACCAGCTTCCCATGTCGGCGTCCTTTACGCCGCACTCGGTCAGGGTCGGGGTGTCGGGGAACTCCACGAAGCGGACGGGTGTATTGACGTTCAGCAGGATCAGCTTGCCGGCCTTCACATGCGGCAGCGTCGATGCCTCATTCATCAACTGGATATTGCCGGCCAGCAGGTCCTGGAGGCTCTCGGCACCGCCCTTGTAGGGGATATGGGCGATATCGACGCCGGTCCGGAACTTCAGCATCTCGTGCCGCAGATGCGGCTGCGTCCCCAGGCCGGACGATCCGAAATTGAGCTTGCCGGGGTTCTTGCGGGCGTAGTCCATGAACTCGGCGAATGTCCTGGGGCCGACGCCGGGATGGATCGTGAAGCCGGACACGCCCGTGCCCAGATGGGCCACGGCGACGAACTTCCGCGCGTCATAGTTCAGCTTGTACAGCAACGGCACGCCGACCGTTCCGGTGTTGCCGGTGAACAGGAAGGTATAGCCATCGGGGGCGGAACGGAACGCGGCCTCGTTGCCGATCATGCCCGACGCGCCGCTGCGGTTTTCAACGATGAACTGCCGGCCGAAGGCCTTGCTGAGCGCATCCGCCCAGGGGCGCGCCACAAGGTCGGTCGCCCCACCCGCGGGGAACGAGACGATCAGTCGCACGGGCTTGGTCGGCCAGGAGGATTGGGCAAAGGCCGCGGGACCGCCGGCGGCGGTCACGGCAGCCGCTACAGCTGTGCTTGTAAGGAAGGCTCGGCGATGCATGACGGTTTCTCCCGTTTCATACTTGGACGGGAACCAGCATGGGTCGGGCGGATCAGCAGCGTCAATGGGGTCGGAACAGGCGGGGCAGTGCGCCCCGCCGGAACGGTCGTAAAGTTAGAGCCAGTTCACCGGGCCCAGGAAGTCACGCTTGCCAACCGGCACACCGCGATGACGCAGGATGTCGTAGGCGGTCGTCACGAAGAAGAAGAAGTTGGGGAGGGCGAATTGTTGCAGATAGTCATTGCCCTTCAGCTTGCGTTCGTTGCCGCCGGCGCTCCAGGCGATGATCTTGTCTTCGGCGCCGTTGACCTGCGCGGGGGTCAGCGACTTCACGAAGGCAAGCGCCGCTTCGACCCGCTTCTTCGCGTCGGCAAAGCTGGTGTCATCGACCGCCGGCATGGCGGGCGGGGCGACGCCGGCCAGGCGGCCGCCGGTGTTCATCGCGAAGTCCGCCGACTGGCGAAGCTGGCGGGCGAGGCAGAACATATCGGGATATAGACGGTCCTGCAGGAGGGCTGCCTCATCGATCTTGTTCGCAGCGCAATGCGCGGCCGCCTTGTCGATGATGCCGGCCAGCGCACCAAGCTGCTGGACGCAGGGCGTCACGGCGGCGTCATAAAGGGAATATGCCATTCTGGTTCCTCCTCGAGGTGGATTTGTACCACGCAGACCATAGGCTCGACATGAACCTTCTGCAAAACCCTCCGGTTCAGATAACCTGGTTCTCCGCCAGCATCGCGATTTCCCCAGCGGACAGGCCGAGTTCATCCCGGAAGATTTCCGCGTTGTGCTCTCCGATCAGCGGCGCCCGGCGGGAAATACCCCAGGGCGTACCGTTGTAGATCGCCGCTTCACCCGGATAGGTGAAGGTCCGGCCGAGTTCGGGGTGTTCCACCTGCTTCCAGAAGCCCCGGTCATGCAGATGGGCGTCATCCAGCAAGGCTTCCGGCGCGCGCACCGCGCCCCAGGTGAAGCCGCGTGACTGGGCCGCGTGGTAGACTTCCTCGGCCGGCACGCTGGCGATGAAGGACGCGAGCAGCCCGTCGATGATATGGGACGTGCTGGCCGCGATCACCGCCGGGTCCTGGTATTTCGGGTCCTTCAGGTCGCCCGCCATGCCGTAGACGTCCATCAGGTCAGCCAGGTTCTTCACGTTCCGCGGGTTCAACCCGCCCGAGATCAGCGCCGTCACGTAAACCCCGTCCTTCGCCAGGAACTGAGTCCGTGGCGTCGGCCCGGGCGCGTGGTGACGGCCTGTCTGACGCTTCAGCACTTCGCCGCGATAGACGTAGTTGGCGATCTGGGATTCCGTCGTCAGCGCGCAGGCGTCGTGGATCGAGGCGTCGATATACTGCCCCTGCCCCGACATCGTGCGGAACACCAGCGCGGCCATGATGCCCATATAGGCGTAGTGACAGCCCATGTGCCACGCATTGCCGCCACCAGGCGCGATCGGGACGTCCGAGTCGTCATAGCCGCAGGAGGCCATCTCTCCGCCCGCCGCCATGTGCAGCAGGTCGGCGGAAAGATAGTCCCGCCACGGTCCGGTCTGCCCGAACGGCGTCAGCGCGCACAGGACCAGGCCCGGATTCTGTTCCACCAGCGTGTCGTATCCCAGGCCCAGCGAGTCCAGATAGCCAGGCCGGAACGTCTCCAGGATGACATCGGCGGTCGCGGCCAGCCGCCTGAACAGGGCGCGCCCATCGGCGGTTTCCAGATCCAGCGTGATCCCGCGCTTGGATGTGTTGTAGTACCAGAACGACAGGCTCCGCTCCGGATGCGGAATGTCGTCCATGAACGGCCCGACATGACGGTTCTTCACGCCGCCCGGCGGCTCGATCTTGATGACGTCCGCGCCGAGATCACCCAGCAGCTTGCCGCAGAACTGGCCCTTTTCGTCCGACAATTCCAGGACGCGCAGCCCTGCCAATGGCCCTTGAGCGTCGGTCATTGCAGCATCTCCTCCTGGTAGGGAAAGCGCGGTCTTTTGGTGGGCCAGAACGTGCCGTCATCGAAACCGGCGCGCAGGTCGTCGTGGCTGTAGCCCAGCAG
>CANJSR010000034.1 GCA_947476855.1 Acetobacteraceae bacterium | reverse complement strand
GGAGAAACCGCTTCTCGTCTCCGTCCGCTCCGGCGCGCGCGTGTCGATGCCGGGGATGATGGACACCGTCCTCAACCTCGGCCTCAACGACGCCACGGTCTCCGCGCTCGGGTCCGAGGCGCATGACGAACGTTTCGCCTGGGACTCCTATCGCCGCTTCATCCAGATGTACGGCTCGGTCGTGCTGGGCTGCGAACATCACGCGTTCGAGGAAATCATCGAGCATACCAAGCTCGAAACCGGCAAGATCGACGACACCGAACTGTCGGCCGAGGACTGGCAGCGCGTGGTCGAGGCCTACAAGGACCTGGTGCACCAGGCGACCGGCAAGCCCTTCCCGCAGGACCCCGAGGAACAACTCTGGGGCGCGATCGGGGCGGTGTTCGGGTCGTGGATGAACCCCCGCGCGATCACCTATCGCCGCCTGCATGACATCCCGGCGCAGTGGGGCACCGCGGTCAACGTGCAGGCCATGGTGTTCGGCAACATGGGCACCGACTGCGCCACGGGCGTCTGCTTCACCCGCGATCCGTCCACCGGCGAAAACGTCTTCTACGGCGAGTATCTGGTCAACGCGCAGGGTGAGGACGTGGTCGCCGGCATCCGCACGCCGCAGCCGATGGCCGCCGCGCGCGCCAAGGACGGCGAAATCCCGCTGGAACACGCGATGCCGGAAGCCTACGCCGAGTTGATGGCGGTGCGGGCGAAGCTCGAAAAACACTACACCGACATGCAGGACATCGAGTTCACGGTGCAGCGGCACAAGCTGTACATGTTGCAGACTCGCAATGGCAAACGCACCGCCGCCGCCGCGCTGAAGATCGCGGTCGACATGGCGCGCGAAGGCTTGATTGACCAGTCCGAGGCGGTGCGGCGGGTCAATCCGTCCTCGCTGGACCAGTTGCTGCACCCGACGCTCGATCCCAAGGCGCAGCGGAACAAGCTCGCCGGCGGATTGCCGGCCAGCCCGGGTGCCGCTTGCGGTGCCGTGGTCTTCTCGGCCGACGAGGCGGAAAGCCGAGCGGCGAAGGGGGAGGCGGTTATTCTGGTGCGGGTGGAGACGAGCCCGGAGGATATTCATGGGATGCATGCCGCGAAGGGCATCCTGACGACTCGTGGCGGCATGACCAGCCACGCGGCCGTGGTCGCGCGCGGCATGGGCCGGCCCTGCGTCTGCGGCGCCAGCGGCATCAGCGTCGACTACAACGCGCAGATCCTGGCAGCCGGCGGCAAGGAAGTCCGTGCCGGCGACATCATCACGCTGGATGGCTCGACGGGTGAAATCTTCATCGGCGCGGTGGCCATGATCGAACCGGCGCTGTCGGGCGATTTCGGCACGCTGATGGAATGGGCCGACAAGTGCCGCCGCATGGGCGTGCGGGCCAACGCGGAAACGGAACTCGACGCACAGACGGCCCGCCGCTTCGGCGCCGAGGGCATCGGCCTGTGCCGGACCGAGCACATGTTCTTTGACCCCGAGCGCATCGGCGCCGTGCGGCAGATGATCATGGCGAACTCCGAGGAAGGCCGCCGCACCGCGCTGGAAAAGCTGCTGCCGTTCCAGCGGGAGGATTTCCGCAAGCTGTTCACCATCATGGCCGGGCTGCCGGTGACGATCCGGCTGCTCGATCCGCCGCTGCATGAATTCCTGCCGCATGCTGAAAGCGAGATGGCCGAGGTGGCGGAGGCGCTGGATACCGATATCGCGACGATGCGCCGCCGTGTGACGGAACTGGCCGAGGCCAACCCGATGCTGGGTCATCGTGGGTGCCGGCTAGGCGTGACCTTCCCGGAAATCTACGAGATGCAGGCTCGGGCCATCTTCGAGGCGGCCTTGGAGGTCGCGAATGAGGCCGGGGCGGCGCCGCATCCGGAGATCATGATCCCCCTGGTGGGCATGCGGAAGGAACTGGAGATCACCCGCGCCCAGGTCGAGAAGGTGGCCGCCGAGGTCTTCGCCGCTGCCGGACGCACGATCGAGTACAGCGTGGGGACGATGATCGAACTGCCCCGCGCCGCGCTGACCGCCGACAAGATCGCCGAGGTCGCGGATTTCTTCAGCTTCGGCACGAACGACCTGACGCAGACCGTGCTGGGCCTGTCCCGCGACGATGCCGGGAAGTTCCTACCGGCCTATGTGGAGGCGGGCATCCTGCCGAAGGACCCCTTCGTGTCGATCGACGTCGAAGGGGTGGGCGAGATGGTCCGCATCGCGGTCGAGAAGGGCCGCGCGACGAAGAAGAACCTGAAGCTGGGGATCTGCGGGGAGCACGGGGGCGACCCGGCGTCCATCTCGTTCTGCGAGAAGGTGGGGCTGGATTACGTGTCCTGCAGCCCGTACCGCGTGCCGGTTGCCCGCCTGGCGGCGGCGCAGGCTGCTTTGGGAGTGGAGGCGGATCGGACGGCTTAGGCTGTCCGGGGGGACGTTGGGGGATAGCTCCGGCTTCCGCCCCGTCATCCCCGCGCTTGTCGCGGGGACCGTTCGCGGCACGGCCGTGAAGATGGTCCCGGCCTCCCGCCACGTCATCCCGGGCTTGTCCCGGGACCACTCGCGGCAGGGTGCTGGCGATGGTCCCCGGCACAAGGCCGGGGATGACGTTTGCGGGAGGAGACGTGTCGGTGCCTCACGTCATGGACGGGCTTGACCCGTCCATCGCCCAGAACTCCGTCCTATCCAACGGTTCGATCGGCTGCCTTACCGACCCTGTTCTATCGCGCCCGTGGCGATGGGCGGGTCAAGCCCGCCCATGACGGGAACGGGATTCGGCCCGCCCCAACAATCAGGCGCCGGTCTTCGCGCCCACGCCCTTTTCGGCCAGCATCGTCTCAAGCTCGCCGTTCTGGAACATCTCGGTCACGATGTCGCAGCCGCCCACGAACTCGCCCTTGACGTAAAGCTGCGGGATCGTCGGCCACTGAGAGAATTCCTTAATCCCCTCACGCAGTTCGCCGTCTTCCAGCACGTTCGCGGACTCGAAGGGCACGCCCATGTGGGTCAGGATCTGCACCACGCGGGCGGAGAAGCCGCATTGCGGGAACAGCGGCGTCCCCTTCATGTAGAGCATCACGGGGTTCTGCCCGATTTCGCCCTGGATACGGTCGTTGATCGAATTGGCCATGGTGGGATTCCTCAGGAAAAATCAGTCTGGCGTGGAGGTTTGCAGGGCGAGCGCGTGCAGTTCGCCCCCCATGCGACCGCGCAGGGCAGCGTAGACGACCTGGTGCTGGCGAACCCGAGACAGGCCGCGGAACTGCTCGGACACGACCGTGGCGGCATAGTGGTCGCCATCCCCGGCCAGGTCCTCGACCGTCACGCGCGCATCGGGCAACGCCGCCTTGATCAGCGCTTCGATCTCATTGGCCGCCATCGGCATGCGGTCGGTCTCCGGTAGGGTTAAACGATCAGGGTCAACCCGGGCCTGCCATCCAGGCCGGGAAGAAGCGCGCATGGGCTTCACGCAGCGCCGCGATCGATATTGTACCGCCATCCGGAAGTGTCAAATCCTGACCGCCGGACACGGCTATTCGCAGCGCCGGAATCCCGGCGGCGTCGGCGGCCCGGATCAGCGCGGGAGAATCGGGGCAGGCGACCAGATAGCGGCCCTGGTCCTCTCCGAACCAGAACGCATGGCCGGGGATGTCGCGCGGATGGGTCGACACCCGGGCGCCGACGCCGCTCGCCATCGCCATTTCCGCCAGCGCCACCAGGATGCCGCCATCGGAGACGTCGTGGCAGGCGCGGACATGGCCGGCCAGGATCTGCGCCCGCACAAAGTCGCCATTGGCGCGTTCGGCCTGGAGGTTCACGGGCGGCGGCGCGCCGTCCTCTCGCCCGCCGATCTCCCGCAGCCACAGCGACTGGCCGAGCCAACCGGTGGTGACGCCGATGAGAACGATGTCGAGCCAGGGGGGAAGGGCCAGGCCCACCGCCTTGGACACGTCATCCAGCACACCGAGGCCACCGATCGCCGGGGTCGGCAGGATGCCCTTGCCCTCGGTTTCGTTGTACAGGCTGACGTTGCCCGACACGACGGGGAAGTCCAGCGCCTCACACGCCGCCGCCATGCCGCGGATCGCGGCTGCGAACTGACCCATGATCTCGGGCTTTTCCGGGTTGCCGAAGTTCATGTTGTCGGTGATCGCCAGCGGGCGGGCGCCCACGGCGGTCAGGTTGCGCCAGGCTTCGGCGACGGCCTGCTTGCCGCCTTCCTCCGCGTCGGCCGCGCAGTAGCGGGGCGTGCAGTCCGTGGTCATGGCGATGCCGCGCTTCAGACCATCGAGCTTGACGATGGCGGCATCGGCCGCACCGGGCCGCTTGGTGGTCTGGCCGCCAACCGTCGAGTCGTACTGGTCCCAGATCCAGGCGCGGGAGCAGAGGTCCGGGCAGGCCACCAGGGTCCGCAGCGCGGCGGTCAGGCCGACGCGATCCTCGATCCGGGCGGGGTTGATCTTCTCACCCTTGGGGGATTCGACGGTGGGGCGGGTGTAGAGCGGTGCCTCATCGGCCAAGGGTGCGAGCGGAATATCGGCTTCCACGCGGCCTTGGTGGCGGATGGTGATCCGGCCGGTATCGGTCAGGTAGCCGATGACGGCGAAATCGAGGTCCCATTTCTCGAAGATCGCGCGCGCCATGGCCTCCCGCTCGGGGCGGAGGACCATGAGCATGCGCTCCTGGCTCTCGGACAGCATGAACTCATAGGCGGTCATGCCGGTTTCGCGCGCCGGCACCTGGTCGAGGTCGAGCACGATGCCGACCCCGCCCTTGCCCGCCATCTCGACGGACGATGATGTCAGGCCGGCCGCGCCCATGTCCTGGATGGCGACGATCGCGTCGGTTTCCATCAGTTCGAGGCAGGCCTCGATCAGCAGCTTTTCCGTGAAGGGGTCGCCGACCTGGACGGTGGGGCGCTTTTCCTCGGAATCGGCGCCGAACTCGGCGGAGGCCATGGTCGCGCCGTGGATGCCGTCACGCCCGGTCTTCGAGCCGACATAGACGACGGGGTTGCCCACGCCGGCCGCGGCCGAGAGGAAGATGCGGTCCTGGCGGGCGATGCCGACGGTCATGGCGTTGACCAGCGGGTTGCCGTTGTAGGCGGGGTGGAAGTTCACCTCGCCGCCGACGGTCGGCACGCCGACGCAGTTGCCATAGCCGCCGATGCCGCGCACGACGCCATCGACGATCCGCCGCGTGCGGGGATGGTCGGGGGAGCCGAAGCGCAGCGCGTTCAGGTTGGCGATCGGGCGCGCGCCCATGGTGAAGACGTCGCGCAGGATGCCGCCCACGCCGGTCGCGGCACCCTGGTAGGGTTCGATGAAGCTCGGGTGGTTGTGGCTTTCCATCTTGAATATGGCCGCCAGCCCATCGCCGATATCGACGACGCCGGCGTTCTCCCCGGGTCCATGGATGACCCAGGGCGCCTTGGTCGGCAGTTGCCGCAGCCAGACGCGGGAGGATTTGTAGGAGCAATGCTCCGACCACATCACGCTGAAGATGCCGAGTTCGGTCAGCGTGGGGGTACGGCCCATGATCTCGAGCACCTTGGCGTATTCGTCCGCCGTCAGGCCGAATTCACGGGCGAGTTGCTGGTTGACGTCACGTCCCATGGGCTTTTCCATCATGCGGCCGCGAGCGCGTCGAACAAGGGCTTGCCGTCGATGCCGCCCATCAGCGGGTCCACCAGGTCCTCCGGGTGCGGCATCATGCCCAGCACGCGCAGGTTGTCGGAGTAGATGCCGGCGATCGAGCGGGCGCTGCCATTCAGGTTGACCTCCGGCGAGATCTCGCCTGTTGCGGTGGCGTAGCGGAAGGCGACGCGGCCCTCGCCTTCAAGCCGGTCGAGCGTGGCGTCGTCGGCGAAATAATTGCCGTCGCCATGCGCCATGACGGCGCGGAAGGTCTGGCCCTGCTGGTAGCGGGTGGTGAACACGGTGTTCGCCCGTTCCACCCGCAGGTGGCAGTCCATCGACAGGAACCGCAGCGAGGCGTTGCGGAGCAGGGCGCCCGGCAGGAGACCGGCCTCGGTCAGGATCTGGAAGCCGTTGCAGACGCCCAGGATATAGGCGCCGCGGGCGGCATGGGCGCGGACGGCCGCCATGATCGGCGACTGCGCGGCCATGGCGCCGCAGCGCAGATAGTCGCCGAAGGAGAACCCGCCGGGGATGACCACCAGGTCGAGGTCGCCAAGGTCGGTTTCCTTGTGCCAGATCATGCGGGGCTTCACGCCGCCCGAATTCTCCAGCGCGATCGCCATGTCGCGTTCCCGGTTGATGCCGGGAAACAGGATGATGCCTGCCTTCATCGGGGGTTCCTACCCATCCACCTGGACCCGGAAGCTTTCGATGACCGTGTTGGCCAGCAGCTTGCGGGCCATGTCCTCGGCCTGCGCGCGGGCGCGGGCGGGATCGGTCTCGGTCAGTTCGAGTTCGATGACCTTGCCGGCGCGCACGTCGTTGACACCGGCGAAGCCCAGCGTGCCGAGGGCGTGGGCGATGGCCTTGCCCTGCGGGTCGAGGACCCCGGGCTTCAGCATGACCGTGACAATGGCTTTCACGTCGGAGTCCTTGAAAAACGGAAGGTGAGCGGGCACCGGTTCACTGCATGATCTCCGGCCCCTTGAGGTCGCGCATGCCGGCCTCGGGCAGGATGCCCAGGCGCTTGGCGACTTCCTGGTAGGCTTCCTCGACACGGCCAAGGTCGCGGCGGAAGCGGTCCTTGTCCATCTTCTCGTGCGTCTTGCTGTCCCACAGGCGGCAATTGTCCGGGCTGATCTCATCGGCCAGGATGATCCGCATCTCATCGTTTTCCCACAGCCGGCCGAATTCCAGCTTGAAGTCCACCAGCGAGATGCCGACGCCCAGGAACAATCCGGTCAGGAAATCGTTGATCCGCAGCGCCAGCGCGACCATGTCGTCGAGGTCGGCGGTATTGGCCCAGCCGAAGCAGGTGATGTGCTCCTCGGACACCATCGGGTCGTTCAGCGCGTCGTTCTTGTAGTAATATTCCATGATCGAGCGCGGCAGGCGGGTGCCCTCGGCGATGCCCAGGCGTTCGGAGAAACTGCCGGCCGAGATGTTGCGGACCACGAGTTCGAGCGGAATGATCTCCACCTCCCGGATCAGCTGCTCCCGCATATTGAGCCGGCGGACGAAATGAGTGGGCACGCCGATTTCGCCGAGACGCATCATCAGATACTCGCTGATGCGGTTGTTCAGGACCCCCTTGCCGGTGATCACGCCCTTCTTCTTGCCGTTGCCCGAGGTCGCGTCGTCCTTGAAATATTGGACAAGCGTTCCCGGTTCCGGCCCTTCGAACAGGATTTTGGCCTTGCCCTCATAGAGTTGGCGGCGGCGAGCCATTGAAGCGGTCCCCTTGGCGGTCAGGCCGCAACGGGCGGCGGGGGGGATATAGCAGCGCGGGGGGCCGGGAAAAAGGGCGCGCCGTCCGAATGCGGACAGGCGCCCGGCCTCGCGTCGGTCGGTGTGTCGGTCAGTTCGCCGACCGCACGAGCTTCACGAGCGCCCCGACATGCTCGGGCGGGGTCTGCGGAACGATGCCGTGGCCGAGGTTGAACACGAAGGGCCTGCCCTTCATGGCGGCCAGGATCGACCGTGTTTCGGTTTCCACCGCCGCGCCGCCGGCGACCAGCGCCATCGGGTCGAGGTTGCCCTGCAGCGCCACGCCCACCGGCACCATGGCGGCGGCCCGGACTGGATCCATCCCGGTGTCGATGCCGATCGCGTTGACCCCGGTCGCGCCATATTCGGCGAGCATCGGGCCGGCCAGCCGGGGAAAGCCGATCACCGGCACCGACGGAAACCGTGCCCGCAGCGCCGCCACGATCCGGGTCGCCGGCGCGATCACATGGCGGCGGAACTGCGAGGGCGGCAGCACCCCGGCCCAACTGTCGAACAGCATCAGCGCCTCGGCCCCCGCCTCGGCCTGGGCGGCGAGATACTCGATCGTCGATTCGGTCAGCACATCCATCAGCCGGCCGAACAGGGCCGGATCGGCGAAGGCCAGCGCGCGGGTATTGGCGAAATCGCGGGAGCCGCCGCCCTCCACCATGTAGCAGGCCACCGTGAAGGGCGCGCCGGCGAAGCCGATCAGGGCGGTGCGGTCAAAGCCCTCCTGCCCCAGGCCGGCGCGGACGCGACGGACGGTTTCCATCACCGGCGCCACCCGGGCGGCGACCTTGGACGGGTCGAGCGCATCGACCCCGGCGGCGTCGTGCAGCTTCGGCAGGACCGGCCCCTCCCCTTCCTTGAAGGCCAGGCCGTGGCCCAGCGCCCAGGGCAGGATCAGGATGTCGGAGAACAGGATGGCGGCATCGAACCCGAAGCGGCGGATCGGCTGCAACGTGACCTCGGCCGCCTTGTCGGGGGAGGTACACAGCGCGATGAAATCCGGCACCGTCGCCCGCAGGGCGCGATACTCCGGCAGATAGCGCCCGGCCTGGCGCATCAGCCACAGCGGCGGCGGCCAGACGGCTTCCCCCGACAGGGCGCGCAGGAACGGCTTCGATGGGGAGGCTACCTGGATCACGAGGCTTTCCTGGGGCTGAAATCAGGAGCCTCGGGTGTCACGGACGCCCGGACGGGTCAAGTGTTTCGGATCAGGGAAACGGCCCCTCCGCCCTGGCCGACCGCCATTCGCGCGAATCCGAGCCGTATCTGCTATCGCATGCGGGTGACGGACCCGATCCTGCCCCTTCTTGCCGGTATCGCGTGTCTGCTGCTGGCCCTCGCCGCGGCGGAAGCGTGGGGCGGCGCGCGTATCCGCCACGGGATCGGTCTCGGCGCCGCCTGCCTGTCCGGCTGGGGCGCCCTGCTGGCGCTGATCGCCCTGGTCATGGGCAACGCGCCGGTCCGGCTGGACCTGCCGATCGGCCCGCCCGGCGCCAGCCTGGGTCTCGCGCTCGATCCGCTCGCCGCCTTCGCCCTGGTGCTGGTCTTCCTGGCCGGCGCCGCCGTGATCGCCTTCGCCGCTGAACAGCCGCCACCCTCCCGAGGCGCCCCGCCACCCGCCCTTTCCGCCCCCATCGCCATCCTGGGCGCCTGCGTGCTGGCGCTGCTCGCCGCCGATCCGGTGGTGCTGGTGCTGGCCCTCTCCACCGCCGGCCTTTCCCTCTGGCTCGCCGGAACAGGCACCGTTCGGCGGAGCGTCGGCTGCGCCCTGCCCCCGGCCGCCGGCCTGGCCGCCGCCGCCGCCATGCTGGTGCTGGCGCCCGCCACGCCCGGTTTCGGGCCGATCGGCACGGACGCCGCCCGGACGGCCCTGGTCATGCTGCTCGCTTTCGCCGGCCCCGGCGCCCTCCTCGCCCTCCCTCCCTTCGGCGGCTCTGCCCTGCTGGCAACCGCCGACCCGACCGGGCGCGCCATCCTCGCCGGCTGCCTGCTGCCGGTCGCCGGGGTGCTGCTGCTGCGCCTGACCCTCGCCCCGCTGCCGGCCGAGGCGTCCTTCTGGTGGGGCGTTCCCCTGCTGGCCCTCGGCAGCCTCGCCGCCCTGGCCGGCGCCTGGAGGGCCACCGCCGGCACCGACCTGCCAGC
This sequence comes from Acetobacteraceae bacterium, assembly GCA_947476855.1. Next base: position 9,062 of record CANJSR010000034.1, on the reverse strand, counting down.
CATCCTGATCGGCCTGAGCCAGCGCCAAGGCGGGTTGCTGGCGATCGGGATCGGCCTTGCTCTGATCGCCCGGTCCGCCGACCTGCCGGGGATGGCCGAGCTTGCCCTGGGCGCGGTCTGCCTGCTGCTGGCGGGACAGGCGCTGGGCGGCACGCTGGTCTTCCTCGCCGCCTCCGCCGCCGCATCCGCGGCCGGGACGGCGCGCCTGGACCGGCTCGGCGGGCTGCTGCACCGCATGCCCATCACCGGCGCCGCCATGCTGGTCGGGCTGCTGGCCCTGCTGATGCTGCCGCCAGGGATCGGCTTCGCCGCGATGTGGGACCTGGCGCAGGCGATCCTGGCCGCCCCCCGCACCGGCCTCGCCTCGGCCTGGGTGCTGGCCCCGCTGGCCGCCGTCCTGGCCCTCTCCGCCGCACTGGCCCTCGCCGCCGCGATCCGCATGCTGGGCGTGGCTTTCCTGGGCCGGCCCCGCCTGCCCCGGTCCTCGGCGGCCGAGGACGTGCCGCCCCAGGCCCGCCTTATCCTGCTGGCGCTGTCCGGCCTCGCCCTGATCGTCGGCCTGCTCCCAGCTTTGGTGCCCGCTTTGCTCGCCCGCCTTGCCATCCGCGCCCTGAACGAGGGCGCCGAACGCGCCGACCCGAGCCTGCTGGCGCTGACCGCCGGGCGGGACGCCTATGCCCCGATCCTGCTGTTCACCGTGGTCGCGATCGCCATCTTCGTGGCATGGCGCCTGGTCCGCCGGCCGGTGGTGGATGAGCGCGCGACGCCGGCCTGGTCGGGTGGGTTCGCGCCGCCGCCGGCCTGGCTGCCCTATGGGGACCCACTGACCCAGACCGATGGCGCGGGGTTCGTGCCGGAGGTGATCGTGCGGGTGCCCCGGGCCCCCATGCCACGGGTCCGGCTGCCCGCGATCCGCCTGGGCTGCTTCACCCCCTGGCTGGTCCTGGCCGCGCTGGTGCCCTTGCTGGTGGCGGCGCTGGCCCGATGACCCTGCTGCTCGCCCTGCTCGCCCAGATCCTGCACGCCGCCCTGCTGGTGGCGGCAACGCCGATCCTGGCGGGCGTGCTGCGCTGGGCCGGGGCCGGCTTCGCCGAAACCCCCGCCGCCCTGATCCGGCGCGAGCACGCGCTGCTCCGCCGCCTCTGGCGCAAGACCCCGCTGCCGACCGAGCCGTCCACGCCCCTGCTGCGCGCCGCCCCCGCCATCGCCGCTGGCCTGACCCTGGTGGTCGCGCTGGTGACGCCGAGCTTCTCGGTGGGCATGGCCCTGAGCGGGCTGGGGGACTTCCTGACGGTCGCGGGGCTGCTGACCCTGGCGCGCCTGCTGCCCTTGCTCGCCTGCCTCGATGCCGGATCGGCGGCGGGAGGCATCGCCGCCGCCCGCCATGTCAGCCGCGGCACCCTCGCCGCCGCCGCCTTTCCGCCGGCGATCCTGGCCCTGGCGCTCGGGGCCGGCGGGCTGACGCTGGATCAGATCGGGGCGGCGCGGTTCGATGACGCCTTCGTGCCGGGCGCGGCCCGAGGCCTCGCGGCGGCGGCGATCGCGGCGATCGCGGTGGCGGACCTGGCCGGGCCCCGGCTGGACGAGGCACTGTCCGGTCCCGACCTGGCCATGGCCCGCGTGACCGAGGCGCTGCGTCTGCTGGTCTGGTGCAACCTGGTCCTGCTGCTGGCCGCGCCGCTGGGGCTGGTCGGTCCGGACTCGGCGCTGGCGGACTGGCCGCTGGCGGTGCTGTCCTGGATCGGACGGCTGGGCGTGCTGACCGCGCTGCTGGCCGGCGCCGCCGCCGTGATCGGCCCGCCGCCCGAACGCTGGCTGGCCCCCGCGCTGCTGCTGGCCGGAGGGCTGGCCGTGCTGGCCGCGATCGTGGCGCTGACCCACACGGGTGCCGCATGAGCGTCCTGGCCCAGGGCCTGACCGGGCTGGTGCTGGCACTGGCGCTGGCCGACCTGCTGGTGCGCCAGCCGGCCGGGCTGCTCGCACTCGCGGTGTCGCGCGGGTTGCTGGCGGCGCTCGCCCTGCTGGCCGAAGGGCTGATCCTCGGCGCGAGCCTGACGGCGCTGGCGGCGGGGCTGCTGCTGCCCTTCCTGGTCTGGCGCGCCCCAGGCGCCCCCCTGCCCGCCGCTCCCTGGCCGACCTGGGTGATCGCGATCGTGGTCACCCCGCTTGGCCTCGCGGTCGGGCCGCTGGGGCTGCCACTGGCGATCCTCCTGGTCGGCCTGCTGGCGCTCCTCGCTCGGCCGGCCGGTTCGGCGCTGGCGCTGACGACGATGCAGGTGGGAACCGCCCTGGTTCTGCCGGCCCTGGCCGGGATGGATGCGATGGGGACGGGCCTCGCCGAGGCGGGTCTCTCGGCCATGGGAGTCGCGGGGACCGCTCTGCCGGCCCGGGGCATGGCCGAACACGGCGTCGCGACCACGCTGGCCGCCTGCCTGCCGGTGGCGGCCGGGCTGGTGGTCCTTGCCGGACGCCAGCCCGGGTGGAGGACGTCGTGACCGCCGCCCTGCTGCTGGTCTCGGTCCCGTTCCTGACGGCGCTCGCGTTGGCGGCGCTGCGGTCCGAGGCCCTGGCCGAACGGATCGACCGCTGGGTGGTGACGCTGGCCCTGCCGGCCGCGATCGGCCTCGCGGCCTGGAGCGGCGGCCTGGACCAGCTGGGCCTGCTGAGCGCGGGACTGGTCTGGGTGACAGCCGCGCTGACCCGCTGGGGCGGGACGGTGGCTGAGGACGGGCCAGGCTCCGCGGCGCGGGCGCTTGATCAGGTGGTGCTGGGTGGGTTGCTGCTGGTCTGCATGGTGGCCGGCGGGACCCACGGGGTCGCGGTCTGGGCCGCGGTGGTCGTGGTTGTCGGCGCGTCGGTGCTGCGGGGTGGAGAGGGCGTTGCCACCACCATTCCCCCCCTCCCCTTGAGGGCTTGGGCCGCGAAGCGGACCGAGGTTGGGGGGAGGGGTGATCCCCCCCCGGCCGGTGCCGCGATACCCCTCCCCCCATCCCCCTCCCTCAAGGGGAGGGGGGGCGTCGACGGCGGCCCCCGTGCACGCCCACACGCCACCTTCCAGGCGGCCATACCCGCGACCGGCCTCATCCTCCTCCTCTTCGGCACCATCACCGCCCCACTCGACCCCCCGTTCGGCCTGGGCTGCCAGATCGTCGGACTGGCCACCCTGCTCGCCCTCGTCCCCGCCCTCCTGCCCGTCGCGCTGCCCCTCCTCCTCCGCCTCGGGGCCGAGACCGGCAGCCCGCCCCTCCTCGCCACCGCCCTGGTCGGCCTGGCCCTTGCCGCGATCGCCGTCCCCCTCCGCCTCCTGACCGCCGAACGAGGCGCCGTCCTCGGCCAGATGGCGCTCGCCGCCGCCGCGATCGGCCTGGGTTCGGCGGGTGGCAGCTTCGCCGCCCTCATCCTCCTGACCCTCCTGACATTGAGCGACGCGGCCGCCCGCCTCTCCGACCCCGCCCGCCCGGTGGCCCTGCTGGCACTCGCCGGCCTGCCACCCCTCGGCACCTTCGCCGGCCTGGCGCTCGCCCTGCCGGAGATCGCTCGGCATGAACCGCTTCTGCTGCTGGTCTGCCTGCCCGGGATCGCCCTCCCCGCCTGGTGGCTCATCCGCGGCGCGACCATCCGCCGCCGCATCGTCCAACCCGCCCTCGGCTGGCTGCCGATCGGAGCCGTCCTCCTCATCGGCCTCCTCACCCCCGCCCCCCTCACCCTCTGGCTCCGTTCGGCCCTGCCTCCCGCGGCCATGACCGCGGGTCCCGCCCCATGACCCCGCCCACCATCGCCACCATCCTCGCCGCCTCGCAGGCCGAACCCTGCCGCCCCTGGCCCCGCCACCGCCTCCCGCACACCGCCTGGCGCGCCCTGATCGACGCCCTGCGCCACGAACCCCACCGCCTGCTCGCCCTCTGGGCCGACACGATCGAGGTCCACGCCCTCCTGCTCCACGATCCCGGCCTGGGCGTCGTCGCCGTCTCCACCGCCGTCGAGGTCGGCGCCTATCCCGCGCTCTCGGCCGTCCGCCCCGCTGCCGAACCGTTCGAGCGGATGATCCGCGACCTCTGGGGCCACCACGCGGCCGACGCCGGGGATGAGCGCCCCTGGCTCGACCACGGGCAATGGCCGGTCACCCTGCCGCTCTCCCCCCGCCCAGGTTCCGCGCCCATCGAGCCCGAACCGCCCAGCTTCCCCACGGCCGAGGGCGACCACGCCACCCGCCTGCCGATCGGTCCCGTCGCCGGCCTGATCACCGACGCGGCCCATCTGCGCCTGACCCTCTCCGGCACCGCGATCCGCTCGGCCGAGGCGCATCTCGGCTACACCCACAAGGGCACGCTGGCCCTGATGCGCGGCAAATCCCCCCGGGCCGCCGCCCGCTTCATCGCCCGCCTGTCCGGAGACGCCACCGTCGCGCATTCCCTCGCCTTCGCCCGTGCCTCCGAGGCGGCGCTGGAAACCGAGGCCCCGCCTCGCGCCCAGGCCCTGCGCCTGCTTCTGGCGGAATGGGAACGGATGTCCGTCCATCTGGGCCACTTCGCCGACCTGGGCGTCCTGACCGGGGCCGCCGGCCTGCACCGCATCGCCGAGGGCGCGCGCGAGCACCTGGCCCGCGCCGCCGAGGCCGCCTTCGGCCACCGCCTGCTGATGGATGTCGTCGTGCCGGGCGGCGTGTCCCACGACATCGCCCCCGACGGGCAGGTCGTGCTGCGCGCCGCCCTGACCGCCTTCGTCGAAACCCTGCCGCCGCTCGCCGCCGCGTTGGAGCATCCGCCGCTCGCGAGCCGCCTGTCGGGGCTGGCCCACGTGCCGCTGGCCCTGGCCAACCGCCTGGGCGCCGGTGGCGTGGTCGGCCGCGGATCGGGGCGCGCCTTCGACGCCCGCGCCCTGGACGAAGCCCATGGCGGCATCGAGTGGGAGGCCGAAATCCAGCGCCAGGGCGATGAGACCGCGCGCAACCTGGTCCGCCTGCGGGAAATCGCGGCCAGCATCGGCATCATCGACCGGCTGTCCGGCTTCCTGCCGGATGGGCCCGTCGCCGTCACCCTGCCCGCCGGCAGCGGCGAGGGAATCGGTTGCGCCGAGGGACCCCATGGCGACATCTGGCATTGGCTGCGGCTCGATCACGGCCATATCGCCGCGGCCTTCCCCCGCGATCCCGCCTGGGCACTTTGGCCGCTGGCGGAACACGTCTTGGCCGGCGCCGCCGTGGAGGATGTCGCGTTGATCCGTTGCAGCCTGGGACTGACGGTATCGGGAATGGACCTGTAATGCGCCGCCCCGCCTGGCTGCCCGCCCGCGTCACGCCCGACCCCGATGTCCCGGTCGATGGCGATACGGTGAACGCGCTGATGGCGCGCCTGGACGCGGCCGCCCAGACGCGGCTGGGGCGCAGCCTGGCGCTGCGCCACATCGACGCCGGCAGTTGCGGGGGGTGCGAGCGGGAGATGCGCGCCCTTTCAGGCCCGCTGTATCAACTGGAACGATTCGGCCTGCGCTTTGTCGAAAGCCCGCGCCACGCCGATATCCTGGTGGTGACCGGCCCGATGACCCGCAACATGCGCCTGGCGCTGGAGCAGGCCTGGGACGCCACGCCCGATCCGAAATGGGTCGTGGCGCTGGGCGACTGCGCGGTCGACGGCGGCGTCTTCAAGGGCAGCTACGCCGTCCTGGGCGGAACCGGAAACGCGGTGCCGATCGACCTGACGATCGCCGGCTGCCCGCCATCCCCGGCCCGCATCCTGGCCGGCCTGCGCGCGCTGCTGGAAGCCAACGCCCCATAGACAAGGGCGGCTGGAAATCAGCCCGTCGTGGTGGTGGTCTTCTTCGTGCCCGTCTTCTTCGTCTTGGCCGTCTTGTTCGTCTTGGTGGTCTTGGTCTTCTGCGACTGCGCGCCGGTCTGGGTCGTGGTCTGCTGCTTCGCCATGGCAGGCGGCGCGACCAGGGCGGCCACCGGCAGGACGAAGACCAGCGCGAGGATCAGGCGTTTGGCGGAAGCGATCATGGTCTTTGCTCCACGGGGGATACGAATCGGCGAGCCGAGATGGCCGCCTGCCCGCTCATGGTCACCTTTTCCGTGCGATAGCAAGTGCTTTCGCGGGTTACCGAAACCCATGTCTCAGAACAGACCGTAGCGCACCCCGAGCCACAGCTTCCGCCACAGCGGCAGGCTGACCCGCTCCCCCGGACGCTCCCACCCGCGCCGTTCCAGCATCGACAGGATCGCCGCATAGGTCGCGCCCATCAGCCTCGCCGGCTTCATGGCGACGGGATCGCAGGCGCGCATGGCGGCGTCGGCCTCCCGGAAGTAGTCATGCGCCCGGGCCGCGAGTCGGGAGCACACTTTCCCGAGCCCCGGATGGGTGATCGCGGCGCGTGCGTCGAGCGGCACGCCAGCGTCCTCCAGATACTCACGCGGCAGATAGAGCCTGTTGCGATCGGCATCTTCCTGCAGATCGCGCAGGATGTTGGTCAACTGCAACGCCCGCCCCAGCGCATGCGCGACACGATCGGCGGTGGGTGACGCATCGCCGAACGCGCGCACCGACAGCCGGCCCACGGCCACCGCGACGCGATCGCAATAAAGTTCCAACGTCGCGAGGTCGGGGGCCACGATCTCGGTTTCCGCGTCCATCCGCATGCCGTCGATGACCGCAATGAAATCATCGCGGCGGAGGTCGAAGGCCGCCACCGCGCGGGTCAGCACCCGCGTGACGGGGTCATGGTTCCTGCCCGCATAGACGTCGTCGATCCAGGCGTGCCATTGCGCGAGGCCGGTCAGTTTCTCGGGCAGCGTCCCTTCCTCATCGGCGATGTCGTCGACGATGCGGCAGAAGGCGTAGACGGCGTACATCGCGTGCCGGCGGTCCGGCGGCAGCACCCGCATGCCACGATAGAACGACGTGCCGGCCGCGCGGACGATGGCTTCCACCGCGTCGAGATCGGCCTGTTCGGCGCCCAGCGGTGTCATGCCACCTGCCAGAAATACCGCAGCGCGGCCACGGAACTGGACGCGAAATCCAGCTTCGACAGCGCGACCCGTCTTGCCAGCGGATCGGTCCGCGCGAGCCGCCGAGCCAACCGTCGGGCGAGGCCGAGGATCACGGCTGATTCCAGGCGCAACCGGCGGTTATGCGCGATCTCCGGCAGTTCGATCGCGGCCTGCGTCAGCCGGTCGATCCGATCAAGCAACGTGACGAACACCCGCCGCAACCCGGGCGTTTCCCGGTTCGCGCGCAGGTCGTCGATGCGAACCCCGAAATGGTTCAGCAGCGCCATCGGCAGATAGCAACGATCCAGCTCCGCCAGGTCCTTGGCGCAGTCCTGCATGTGATTGAGGACCTGCAACGCGATGCACAGCGCGTCGGAGGATGAATAGCACTCGTGACTCTCGCCATGCAGGTCCAGCAGGAAGCGCCCGACCGGCACCGCCGAGTAGCGACAATAGCCGTACAACTCGTCGAACGTTTCGTATCGCGTCTTGGTCGCGTCCTGGCGGAACGCGATCAGCAGGTCCGTTGCATGCGTGGGCGTGACCTTGGTCCGCGCCAGACTCTCCCGCAGCCGCGTCGCGCTGGGCGAACCGGTGTCGCGCGCGCCGAGAAGAACGGCTTCCATGATGTCGAGGCGGGCGATCTTGTCGGCGGGAGAAAGATCCTTGGAATCGGCAATGTCATCGGCGTTGCGCGCGAAGGCATAATAGGCATGAACATGCGGACGCAGCGCCGGGCTGATCAGCGCCGAACCGACCGGGAAATTTTCGTCGCCGCGATCTTTCCCCGACCAAACCTCAACATTCTCCGTATGCCCACTCATCTCCCATCACCCTCATACGCTCGGCCCTTCCACGCGACACCACGGCCGAAATGATGGTTGCAAGCGGAACCAATCGTTGCTGCCATGTAGAAACCCGCGATCAGCGGCAGGAACGGCGCCCAGGCGGCGGAGCGTCCGAAACGGCGGAGCGTCGGCAGATAGGACCCTGCCAGCAGCATCCAGGTGATCAGGCCGCACCAGCGCGCGGGACCATCGGCGAACAACGCGGCGGCGGGGGGCACCAGCCAGGTCAGCGCCATGCCCAGGGTGGTGGCCGCCAGCAGCAGCGGCGAAAAGCGCAGTTGCACATAGGCGGTGCGCGCGACCATCCGCCAGATATCCGCGAAATCGGGGTATGGGCGCACCGACCGGGCCAGCACGGAATGGCCCAGGAAAATGCGGCCACCGCGCTTGACCGCGGTCGCCAGAGCCACGTCGTCGATCAGCGCGCCGCGCACAGCCTCCACCCCATTCGTTCGCCGCAAGGCCCTTCGCCGGATCAGAACCGTTCCGCCAGCGGCCGCCGCGGTGGCCTTCTGCGAATCGTTTACCCAATCGAAGGGATACAACAACTGAAAAAAGAAAACGAATGCCGGCACCAGGGCGCGTTCGGCCGGGCTGTCGCAGGCGAGTTCGACCATCTCGGACACCATGTCGAGACCGTCGTCCTCGGCCTTGGCGACCAGGGTGCCGAGGTGGCGCGGGTCGTGGACGATGTCGGCGTCGGTCAGCAGCACCAGTTCGGAGTCGCCGGTGGCGAGCAGGCCCTGCTGCACGGCCCAGAGCTTGCCGCTCCATCCGGCCGGGCGGGGCGCGCCGGTCAGGACGGTCAGCCGCGGGTCGTCCAGGCCGCGGGCGATGGCGCCGGTGCCGTCGGTGCTGCCATCATCGACGAGGATCACGCGAAAGGGGCCGGGATAGTCCTGCGCGAGCAGGGAGCGGAGGGTGCGGGCGATGACCTCGGCTTCATCCCGGGCGGGGACGACGATGGCGACGGGAGGCGCGGAGGCGGGGACGCGGGCCGTCAGAACAGGCCCGGCCTGCCAGAAGCGGCCGTGGAGGAAGATCAGATACAGCCAGATGATCAGGGCGAGGGTCGCGAGGGCGGTCATGCGGCGGGCGTTCCGGCGACGGACCCGTCATGGTGGGCGGCAGCGGGGGCGTCGTGGAAGGCGGGGGCGGCGATGCAAGACCCGTCATGGTGGGCGCAGGCCCACCACCCACGACTTGCGAAGCCGGGGGCGGTGAAGTCGTGG
>CANJSR010000033.1 GCA_947476855.1 Acetobacteraceae bacterium | reverse complement strand
CTGGCGCACGGACGGATCATAGGCCGGGTCGCCGGTCTTCCACATTGCGCCATAGCCCAGCGCCGGCGCGGCCAGCATGATCGTCTGCGCGGCCGCCGAGGCCGCGGCAATCTGCTCGATCTCTGGAATCTTGTGGCCCTTCTGGACCCGCGCGGCGACCACGACGATCACCGGCGCGCGCATCGCCTTGTCCCGTTCCCGCTGCACCATGTCGGCCGAGGCCTCGGGCATCCGACGGCGCAGGGAGTCCGCCATCACCTCCCCAAAGGCGGCGCGGCGGTCGGTCGGGATGACCACGAAACGCCACGGGCGGAGCTTGCCGTGATCCGGCGCCCGCCCCGCACTCGCGAACATCTGGTCCAGTTCATCATCGCTCGGCCCGGGCGCTTGCAGCTTCATGGCCGATTCGCGGGTCATCAACAGGTTGACCGCGTCCATGGTGGCTCCTCCAGCAGCTTCATATTGGCCGCCAGACTACGCCGCCTTTCAGGCCAACGGCAACGCGCGGATCACCCGGCCGGAACCATGACCGGAGCCGCGATATCCTCCAGCGCCCCATGGTTGCGCAGGCACACGCCAGTGCGGCCGGTCAGGACAGCGCCGTCCCGCTTCAGGCCGGCCAGCACGCGGCAGATCGTCTCGACGGTCAGGCCCAGGTGGTCGGCCATGTCGGCGCGGCCCATCGGCAGGTCCATCATGCCCTTGCCCTGGTGGCCCAGGCGCCGCTCCATCTCCAGCAGGAAGGCGGCGACCCGCTCGGGCGCGGTGCCGCAGCCCAGCAGCAGCATCCGCCCATGCGCCGCGCGCAGGCTGGAGAACGCCAGGTCGCGCAACCGGCGGGACAGCGCGGCATGGCTCTCAGCCAGATTCTCCACCATCCGGCGGGGATAGCGGCGCAGGACCGCGTCGGTGACGGCTTCGGCGGAAAAATCATGGGTATCAAGGTCGTCCAGGCCGAACATGTCGCCCGGCAGGTGGAATTCACCGACCTGCCGGCGCCCGTCCTCGGTCAGCCGGACCGAGCGGACGCAGCCGCTGACAACCCGGTAGCAATAATGCGCGTCATCGCCCTCGGCATGGATTTCCTGCTCACGCGTGGCCTGCACCGTCGTCCCGAACTGCTCCAGCAGGTCCAGGCTGTCGGGCCGAACAAGGCGGTCCCGGTCGATCGACCGGCTTTCTGCCACGGCGTGCATTTCGATATCTCCCCGAAGGCGTCGTCTGATCCAGGGACAGGATGCGCGCGTGCGGGCTTTGCCAAAATTCGGAAAGCAACGTACGGGATATTACGTATGAAGCCTGCCGTGGGAGGGAGCGACGCGTGACCGAGGCAGCCCTGGTCCATATCGTTGATGACGACCCGGCTGTGCGGGACTCACTTCAGATGCTGCTCGACGCGGCGGGCCTTGGCGCGCGCACCTACTCGTCGGCGGCGGAGTTCCTGGGGGCGGCAGCCGCGCTGCGGTCGGGCTGCGTGCTGACCGATGTGCGGATGCCCGATATCGACGGACTGACGCTGCAACGCAGGCTGACGGAACTCGGCAGCCAGTTGCCGGTTGTCATCATGACCGGGCACGGCGACATCCCGATCGCGGTGGAGGCGCTGAAGACCGGTGCCGCCGATTTCCTGGAAAAGCCATTTGATGACGAACGTCTGCTGCGTGTCCTGCGCGACGCGCTGAAAGCCAGCCTCGCGACGCATGAGAAAGCCATCGCGCGCGACCTGATCCGTAGCCGCCTCGCCAATCTGACCAAGCGGGAGCGGGAGGTTCTGGACAAGCTGGTCGAGGGCCTGCCGAACAAGACGATCGCCTATGACCTGGGAACCAGCCCGCGCACGGTTGAGGTACAGCGCGCCCGGGTGATGGAAAAAATGGCGGCGAGAAGCCTGCCGGACCTTGTGCGAATGGTGTTGGACGCCGAATGATCCGGCTCCGGCTTTGTTGACCCAGATCAATGTGAGTGACAGACCGTCGGCCAAGAATGCCACAAGGGCAACTCGTCCCTGACCGGGACAACAATGCATGGAGCGTTTTGATGCGGACGTGTCACCGTCAGACGGTGACCGTGGTCGATGATGATCAGGGGGTACGGGACTCGTTGCGTTTCCTGTTGGAAACGGCTGGTTTCGATGTGGATACCTTCGACTCGGCGTGTGAGTTCCTGGCTGCTTCCGCGGCGGGCGCGCCGGTCATTCTCCTGGTTGATCAGCACATGCCACGGCTGACCGGGCTCGATCTTCTCCACCGGCTGCGGGAACGCGGCATTTCCGGCACGGTGGCGCTCATGACCGGCTCTCCCTCGGATGAGTTGTCCCGCCGAGCGCGGGAACTGGGCGCGGTGGTTGTGCTGGAAAAGCCGCTGGCGGAGGAGTTGCTGCTCCGTTTCCTGGGCCAAGGCTGGGCCTGACCCGTCTTTCTCATGGCCCGCCTGCGCGCTGATCATGGGACAGCCGGGCCTTCGCCCCTTGCGGCTCTTTCCCTGGTGGCCTGATCGGTTCAGCATTCCCCATCCGTTTCCGTTGCACAGGTCAGATGATGCCCCAAACCCCGGACCCCGATACCGCCGCGCGCGAAGCCTTGCGCCTGATCGGCCCTGATCCTCGGAGCTGGGTGCCCGATCGCCCCGGCATCGATCACAACGTGGCGATCATCGGCGGCGGCCAGTCCGGCTGCGCCTTCGCCTTCGCGCTGCGCCGGGCGGGCATCGGCAAGGTGACGATCCTGGACGCGGCGCGGGATGAGAATGAAGCCGGCATCTGGCTGCGCGCCGCGCGGATGAACCTGCTGCGCACGCCAAAGGCCTTGCCGGGGCCGGAACTCGGCATCCCCGCCCTGGGCTTCCAGGCCTGGTATGAGGCGCGTCATGGCGCCGCGGCCTACAAGGCGATGGAGCGTATCCCCCGGGTCGACTGGGCGGCGTATCTGCAATGGTATCGCCATTTTCTGTCGATACCGGTTCGTTACGGCACACGCGTGACGCGCATCGAGCCGGCGAATGGCTGTTTCCGCCTTCACCTCGACATCGGCGGCGTCGCGTCGGTGGAAACCGCGCGGAAGGTGATCCTGGCGAACGGGTTCACCGGCAATGGCGGGGCCTTCGTCCCCTCGGCGCTGGAAAGCGGGCTGCCGGCGGATCGTTACGCCCATACCGAGGACCCGATCGACTTCGCCGCCCTGCGCGGGAAGACGGTGGCGGTGATCGGCGCCGCGGCCTCGGCTTTCGACGCCGCGGGCGTGGCGCTGGAACATGGGGCGGCGGAGGTGCATCTGTTCGCCCGCCGGTCGACCATCGCGGCGACGCCGGTTACGCGAACGCGAGGCTTTCCGGGCGCCTATGACAACTACGCCGAGTTGCCCGACGAAATCCGCTGGCACCAGGCGCTGCGCTTCCGCCTCGCCGGGTCTGCGCCGACGACCGACGCGGTCGACCGGGCGGTGAAGTTCCCCAATTTCCATCTTCATCTGGGCGTGCCGTGGGATCGCGCGACGGTGAAGGACGGGCGGATCGAGGCTCGGGTGGGGGCCGCCACGTTCCACTGCGACTATGTGATCGCGGGCACCGGCTACTTCGTCGATCCCTCCGCGAGGCCGGAACTGGTCGATTTCGCCGATGACATCCTGTTGTGGCGCGATCGGTACATTCCTCCGCCGGAGGAGGCCGATGTGGTGCTGGGCATGCATCCGTATTTGGGCGCGGGGCATGAGTATCTGGAAAAGCGGCCTGGGCGGGCGCCGTTCCTGCGGGACATCCATGTGCAGAACCCGGCAGGTTATGTCAGCTTCGGGCTGCCGATCGGGGATGTTCCCAGCATGCGGCGGGACGTTCCGACGGTGACGGCGCGGATCAGCCGTGATTTGTTCCTGGCGGATCTGGACGTGCTGGATGTGCGGATGCGGGCGGATGTGGCCCCGGAGTTTGGGCCGGAGCGTTACGCGTCGGCGGTCCGGTAGGGGGCTCGGTGAAATATCTCCCCCCCTCCCCTTGAGGGAGGGGGGTTGGGGGGAGGGGTTAGAAACCCCCCAGTCCGTGCCGCTGCTACCCCTCCCCCGGCCCCTCCCTCAAGGGGAGGGGAGGGCGGTTTTTCTTCCTTGCTTGGCGCCGCCCCGACTGGTCCCGTGCTGCTGTCGCCCGAACCTACCCCCGAGGCTCCGCCGGCAGCGGCCTCAGCGCGCCGGCCAGCACCGTCAGCATCGCCGCCGCCTCAAACCCCGCGGCGATCGCCAGCACCGGCCCGTATCCTCCGAACAGGTCCCGCAGGGTCCCGTACAACGCCGGCCCGAACGCCGAACTCAACTGGATCACCGTCGCGGCGACGCTGTAGATCGCGCCGTAGGAGGCTGATCCGAACTCCCGCCGCACCACGATCGGCGACAGGGTCGTGATCTGCCCCAGGCAGAACCCGTAAACCAGGCTGGCACCGATCAGGACCGCGGGGTCGGGGACGGCGCCCATAAGGCCCAGGGTCACGGTCTGCAGACCGAAGATCGCCGCCGACCACAGCCGCACATTCACCCGGTCGGCGATGGCGGCCAGGACGAACCGGCCGATCAATCCGGTCAGCCCCGTCGCGGAGACCAGCCACCCGGCGCCAACCAGCCCCAGCAAAGGTTCGGCCAGCTTCAGGTGATGCGTCAGGAAACCGATCTGCACGATCAGCCCCAGCGCGAACCCGACGGCGATCGTCCACAACGCGACCGTCCGGACCGCCGTGGCCCGGGTCCAGACGACGGGTGTCGCGCCGGAGGGGCCACGCGTGGTCACCACCGTCCCCCCGTCCGGCGCCAGCCCGAGTTCCGCCGGCCCGCGATAGCGCAGGATGACGATGGCCAGGGGCAGCATCACCGCCGCGACCAGCCCGCCTGCTCCCAGCATCGCCGGTCCGAAGCCGAACCGCGCGATCGACATCACCGTCAGGGGGACGATGACCATGGCACCGAAACTTGCCCCCATCAGCGCAATCGCCACGCTGCGGCCCTGGTGCCGGTCGAACCACGGCGCGATCGTGGATGACAGCCCGGTCAGTGACAGCGTCGCATAGCCCAGCCCCAGCACGATGAAGGCCGCGAACAACTGCCATTGTTCCGCGACATGGCCGATCAGCGTGATCGAGAGGCTCAATGCCAGGATGCCGAAGATGAATACCGGCCGGGACCCGTGGCGGTCGATCGCCGCCCCCACGGTCGTCAGCGCCAGGGCATTCGTCAGGTAAAACGTCGTGACGGCCGCTGATACGAGCGTGACGGACCAGCCGGTCGCGCGCGTCACCTCCGAGAGGTAGACGCTCGCGCCGAACACGCCGAAGCCCCAGGTGAAGACGGCCGCCATGAAGCAGACCGCGACCACCAGCCACCCGTGATAGGGACGGCGAAAAGCCATCAGCCGGCGACGAGCATGGCCTCGGCCTTCGCCCTGATCTCAGGCACCACCGGGATCGACTGCCGCCGTTTCAGGTCGAACTGCACCATCACGACCTCCATCTCGGCGGCGGTTTCGCCGGTTTCGAGCGATTCCATCCGATAGATCGCCGTCAACGATCGTTCACCGACACGCAGCAGCCCGCAACGGATCAGCAGCAGCGCGCCCACGCGCAGTTCCGCCTTGTAGGAGATCACGTGCTTCACGTCGGCGAAGCCGATGCCGTTCTCGATATGGCCAGCGGTGAAACCCAGCGCCGCGAGAAAATGGTAGCCACCATCATCGAACATCCCGACGTAGTGGCGCGTGGTCATGTGGCCCATGGCATCGCACAGCCAGGGATGCACCACCCCCCGGTAGCATTCGATCATCTGCGTCACATCAGGCTCCGTCGTTTCCCCTTGAGCCGGGATTGGTCCGCAATTCGGCTCCCCTGTCCATCCCGGTCCCCCGGACCTTGACGCGGAGGGGCATCGCCTCCTCCAATCCCCTCCCATCGCGCAGGAGGAAATGAAAATGCCGGTACGCCTCGTCGTCACCATCAACGCCAACCCGGGCAAGGGCGGCGAACTGCTCCAGGAATTCCGCAAGCGCTGCGCCGAGGTCGCGCAGGAACCCGGCTGCCTGCAATTCGAGATTTTCCAGAGCGGCCTCGACCCCGACAAGCTGTCGCTGCTCGAACTCTGGGCCGACCAGGCGGCGCTGGACCAGCATGCGAAGGTGAACGCGACCCGCCCGCCGATGCCCCCCGGCCTGCGTGCCGGTGGCGGAGAGCGGGAGGACTACGAGTACGCCCGCACGCGCTGACCCTTGGGGGTGGCGGGCAATCCGCCACCCCGACCAGGCAAGAAAACAACGGGAGGTTTCAATGAAAACGCGTCTGCTCGCGTCCGCCCTGGTCTGCGTGCTGGCTCTGTCCGGCGTGGCCCAGGCGCAGGATGCCTACCCCACCAAACCCATCCGCATGGTCGTCGCCTTCGCCGTCGGCGGGGCCACCGATATCGCCGCCCGCCTGATCGCGCCGAAGATGACCGAGGCGCTGGGCCAGCAGGTGATCGTCGAGAACAAGCCCGGCGCCGGCGCCGTGATCGGCACCGACCTGGTCGCGAAAGCGGCACCCGACGGCTACACGATCCTGATGGCGGAAGTGTCCTCGATGGGCATCAATCCGACGCTGTACAAGAAGATTCCGTATGACTCGGTGAACGACCTGCTGCCGATCGGACAGGTGATCTCCTCGTCCTTCATCCTGTCGGTGCACGTGTCTGTCCCGGCGAATGACTACAAGGGTTTCGTCGAACTGATGAAGGCCAACCCTGGCAAGTACAACTACGGCTCGCCCGGGATCGGTTCCATGCCGCATCTGTGCATGGAGATGCTGAAGGCCGGAGCGGGCGGGCTGGACATCACCCATGTCCCGTATCGCGGGGCCGGGCCGGTGATGATCGACCTGGCCGCTGGGCAGATTTCCATGAGCTTCCCGACCCCCGGCACGGCCCTGCCGCAGATCGCCGCCGGCACGATCCGCCCGATCGGCGCGGGGCCGCTGACACGGGAACGGGCGCTGCCGAACCTGCCGACATTGGATGAGCAGGGGTTGAAGGGATTCGAGTGCTACAACTGGTTCGGCCTGTTCGCTCCCGCGAAGACCCCGAAGCCGGTGCTGGAGAAACTGACCGCCGCGATGCAGGTCGCCGTGAACGATCCAGGTACGCAGAAGCGTCTGCTCGACCTGGGGCTGGAGCCCACGCCGAACCGCACGCCCGAAGCTTTGGGCGAGTTGGTGAAGACAGAACGGGCGAAATGGGCGCCGGTGGTGAAGTCGCTGGGCACGCAGTTGGAGTAGGTAAGGGGCGTGGCTGAGTGGCGGCGGGCCATCCGCGCCACAAGGCCGGTTGGCGGAACAGGCGCCTCCGGGCATGTGTGCGGTGCAGCCACATGAGTATGAGTGTTTTCCGAGTCTGCCCCCCGCCACCGGACACAACAATAGTGTTGTTCCGTTTCGCTGGCGTTTGGGGCTGGCATCTCGGACCTGGCTCCCGCTTTGCACTGAATGCCGCCGGACTTCGCGATCCGATCGCTTCAGACATCGGCGGGACCGCCGCGCTGGCGTGAATGCCAGGACGGTCGGTCTCGCTGTTCCAAGCCCAGGCTCCGCGGTTTTCACGAACGGCTGGAACCGAAAGGCCGGCATAGTGGCAATCAAGATCTGGACCGGCGGCACCGGAAACTGGAATGCGGACGCCTGGTCTCCGGCCGGCAATCCGGGCGTGATCGACGATGTCTTCTTCAATGTGGAAGGGGCCGGGCTCTATTCCGTCTTCGTCAATATTTCGAGTATTTCCATTGCATCGCTGACGATCGCCGCGGCCAACGCGACGCTGTCGTTCAATCAGAGCGGTGTGGCCTTCGGTGTCTCCGGGGCAATCACAGTGACCCTGGGCCGCATTCTGCTCCAGAACGCGGGTTCGCATCTGACGGCGGACACCTTCGTCCTGAACGGCGGTGTCTTCACCCAAAGCGCCGGCAGTCTCGCCGTGACGGGCGCGGGCGATGCCTTTTCAATGACCGCTGGCGCCTTCACCCAGGTTGCCGGCACCATGACGGTTACCAACGGCGCGAGTTTCACGAACACAGGCGCGAACATCGTGAACGGCGGCCTTGGCGCCGGCACCCTGACGATCGGTGCCACGACGACGCTGACGCTTTCCGCCGCGACCGTGACCGTCGGCGCGGGCGGTCTCGCGAACAGCGGCATCCTGTCCGGCCATGGCACGGTGACGGGGTCTCTGTCCGGCGGGGGCATCATCCGGGCCCGGTTTGGCACGTTGGACCTGATAAGCGCCATTGGCGCGGCGACCGGTCTCGAGTTTCAGATCGCCGGCAACGCGGGCAGCATCCTGCAATTCGATGGCACCGTCGGTGCGGGCAACAATTTTTCCTACCTGAGCAGCCTGGCTGGCGGCATCGTCTACAACAACGCCGAGCGGGGCTTTGCGGGCAATATTATTGGCCTCAATGTCGGGACAAGTGACACCGTTCCAACCAACTACTTCCGGTTCGCGCAATATACCGTGACCATCGTCGGCAGCAGGCTCCACACCGGTACCAGCGCTACCGTTTCTCTCTCGGACGGTTCCGTCCTGACCCTTAGCGGCGTCACCAACACCGCCGGATCGTGGTTTGTGGATACAAGATCAAGCGGCGCCTCGGGAACCGATGTCTTCCTGAACAACGTCGTGTGCTACGCCGCAGGGACAAGCATCCTGACGGAGCTGGGGGAGAGGCTGGTCGACGACCTCGCGCAGGGTGATTGCGTGATGACGCTGTCGGGCTCTGCCCGCGTCCAATGGGTCGGCCGGCGACGGATCAATCTGCTTTCCCACCCACGGCCCGAGTGGGTGCAACCGGTTCGGATCACACGGCATGCCGTCGCCGATGACGTTCCTCACCGTGATCTCATGGTGTCCCCCGACCATGGCATCCTCGTGGATGGAACGCTGATCTGCGCCCGCCAACTGATCAACGGCACAACGATCCGGCAGGTGGAAGGATGGGCCTCGGTGACGTATTTCCACGTTGAGTTGGCCGCCCATGCGATCCTTCTGGCCGAGGGGCTGACGGCCGAGAGCTATCTCGACACCGGCAATCGCGGCTTTTTCGCGCATGCGGAAGGACCGGTCGCGCTGCATCCCGACCCGACGAGTCCGGCGGTAGACCCGACAAGAGAACTGGCCTCCTGCGCGCCCTTTGCCTGCGATGAAGCCACCATCAGGCCCATCTGGCGGCGGCTGCTCGACCGTTCGGCCCTTCTGGGCCACCACGTCGAGCGGGGGGCCATCACGACCGACCCGGAATTGCGCGTCCTGATCGGCGGACGGGAGACGCTGGCGCTGCATGACGCGGACGGGCTGTTCACCTTCCTGCTCCCAACCGGCACCACCTCTCTCCGCCTCCTCTCACGATCGGCCCGCCCCACGGAGGCGCGTCCCTGGTTGGATGACCGCCGCCGCCTTGGCGTGCGGCTGGCCCGTATCGCGATCCGCCACGGGGTCACGCTGCATGTCATCCCCCTGGATGGTCCGAACCTGACGATGGGCTGGTGGGATGTGGAGCGGGATGGGTCGGCCATTCGTCGCTGGACCGACGGCAGCGCCCTGTTGCGCGTGCCGCCGTTCAGCGAGGCGGTAACGTTGGAACTGCGACTGAGCGGCGCGATGATCTATCCCATGCCGATGATGGCCGACCGCGAGGCCGCCTGACCGGACGCCGCTGCCTCAGCTCTCCAGCTCGCTGTCCCAGTACAGGTAATCCCGCCAGCTCTCATGCAGATAGTTTGGCGGGAATGCTCGGCCGTTGTCCTGCAACTCCCACGTCGTGGGCTGGCGCGGGGCCATGCGCGGGAACATGCGGCACTCCCGCGGCAGGCTGGAGCCTTTCCGCAGATTGCACACGCCGCAGGCGGTCACGACATTCTCCCACGTCGTGCGCCCGCCGCGGCTGCGCGGGATCACGTGGTCGAAGGTCAGTTCCGGGGCGGGGGAGCGATCGCCGCAATACTGGCAATGGAACGCATCGCGCAGGAACACGTTGAACCGCGTGAACGCCGGCTTCCGTGCCGAGGGCACGTAGTCCTTCAGCGCGATCACGCTGGGCAGGCGCATGGTGACGCTGGGGGACCGGACCTCGGTTTCGTATTCACTGAGGACGGAAACGCGGTCCATGAACACGGCCTTGACCGCGTCCTGCCAGGCCCAAAGGGACAAGGGAAAGTAGGACAACGGACGGAAGTCCGCGTTCAGGACCAATGCGGGAAAATGCTGTCCGCCGTCAGGCAAGCGCTGCTCCCTTGCGTCTGGAGCGCAACCTTTGGCAGGTGCCTAGTCCGACCCGCCGAATACCGTGCGCCGCCGAAAACCTGCCTCCTTTATGCCAGACCGCCCCCCGCCTCGCAACCGCCGCCGGCGATTCGTTCCGCCTGTTTCATCGATCCGTCACGGGAAGGCCCGCTGCAACGCGAGCCGCCCCATGGCGATGCCGGAATCGTCGATCCCGTGACCCAGCCTGGGGATGTAGGAAGATTCGACCGGCACGCCGAGGCCGAGCAGAAGGGCCTCGGCGTCGTGGGAGCGGCTGGCGGGGACGGTGGAGTCGGCTTCTCCGTGCACGATCAGGACGGGTGCCTTGTTGGTGATTTCCCCGACCATGGTGTCCGGCGCGATGATGGCGCCCGAGAAGGCGAGGATCGCGCGCGGGGCCACGGCGCGGCGCAACCCGGTGAACAGCGCCGTCATGGCGCCCTGGCTGAACCCCATCAGCGCATAGGCATCGGCCGGCAGGCCCAGCCGCGCGAGTTCGGCATCGAGGAAGGCGTCGAGGCAGGCGCGGGCTTTGCGGGCGCCTTCTTCCATCACTTCCGGCCGCCGATCCGACACCGCCCACCATTGGCGACCGAAGCCCGAGTAATGGACTTCCGGCGCCTGGACCGAGGCAAACAGCGCGTCCGGGCAGGCGTCGCCCCATTCGGGTGCCAGGTCGATCAGGTCGAAGGCATCGGCGCCGAGGCCGTGGCACAGCACGACCAACCCTTTGGGTGTTCCCTTGGATGCGGGGCCCCAGTGGATGGCCTCCAGAATTTCCGTCATGGCGGGTTCCTTCCCTTGTTGTCCCGGAGGTACCCTGTCGGCACCCGCCATGTCCATTGTCACGCGATTCGCGCCAAGCCCAACGGGGTATCTGCATCTCGGCCACGCTTACTCGGCGCTGGTCGCCTGGCGGTGCGCGCGGGACGCCGGGGGCCGCTTCCTGCTGCGGATCGAGGACATCGACCCGACCCGCTGCCGCCCCGCCTTCGCCGATGCGATCCAGGAGGACCTGGCCTGGCTGGGCCTGGACTGGGACGGGCCGGTGCGCGTGCAGTCCCAGCATCTGCCGGAGTACCAGGCCGTGCTCGACGCGCTGGGCGGGCAGGGGTTGCTGTATCCCTGTTTCTGCACGCGGGCGGATATCGCGCGGGAGATCGCGGCGGCCGCCAGCGCCCCGCACGCCCCGGATGGCAGCCCGCGCTACCCTGGCACCTGCCGCACTCTGACGGAGGCCGAGCGCGCCCGGCGGATCGCCGCCGGGGTGCCTTATGCGCTGCGGCTGGACATGACCCGCGCATTGTCCCGGACCGGCCCCCTGACCTGCCAGGAGGAGAACGAGGGCGTGCTGCCATGCGACCCGGCGGCGTTCGGCGATGTCGTGCTGGCGCGCAAGGACGCGCCGGCCAGCTACCATCTGTGCGTGACGCATGACGACGCGGCGCAGGGGGTCACACTGGTAACGCGGGGGACCGACCTGAAGGCGGCGACGCATGTGCATCGGTTGCTCCAGGCCCTCATGGGCTGGGCGGAACCGGTCTACGCGCATCATGCGCTGCTGCTCGATTCGTCCGGGCGGCGCTATGCCAAGAGGGACGGCGCGAAATCGTTGCGCGATCTGCGCGCCGGGGGCGTTTCCCCGGCAACCGTCCGGACAATGGCCATGACGGGCGCGGAATCCTGAAAGCACGCGCCGGACCGCGATGATTCCGGTTCCGTGAATGTCGTGACCGGGTAATCAATATGGTTTCAAATTTCGCGGTGCAGTCCGGAACCTGCGGTTTTTGGACGCCGCGCCCCTTGACCTGATCGCATGTCATGCTTACGCGTTACGTAATACAGGGCAGGACCGACAGAGAATACGGGCCTGTTATAAAGGGGGAAATCCGATGTCCAAAACGCCGCAGCGGAAGGCACGCAAGTCCGCAGCCAAGTCAAAGTCCGCCCCCGCCGCCCCGGTCCGGAAGGCAAAAGCCAAACCGGTGGTTGCAACCGAATGGGCCTCTGGCGTCGTGTTCGCCGAGAAGGAGCCGAAGCTGGCGGTCAGCCTGCGGCTCGATGCCGACGTCCTGCGGTTCTTCCGTGGCTTCGGCAGCGGCTACCAGACGCGTATCAACGAAGTGCTGCGCGTTTTCATGGACGCGCATCAACCCGCGGACGGTGCCGCCAAGGCACCGCGTCGCGCGAAACGCTAGACGGGCCGGCCGATCGGGTATCGCAACCGATCGGCCCGCCGACCCGGCTCAGTCCGGACGACCATTCGCATAGGGCTTGAGCGCGGCGAATATCGTCGCGTTGACTGGTGTCGGCACGCCATATTGCCGGCCCAGCGCCACGACCTTCCCCGCGAGCCAGGGCAGTTCCAGCCGGTTGCCCCGCAGCAGGTCATGACCCATCGAGGCCATCACCCCGGGTGGCGTCGCGCGGACATGCCCCAACCGTTCCTCCACCGCCCCCTCCGCCAGTTTCACCCCATGCGCTCGGCCGACCGCGTCGGTTTCGCGCATCACGGACTCGAACAGGCCCATCACGTCGGGATCGTCGCGCAGCTTGCCGATGGGCAGGCGGGTGATGGCGGTGATGCCGCTCATGGCGGTCAGGAGGATGAATTTCAGCCAGATCGCGGTGTCGATCGCATCCGTCATGGCAACGTTGAAGCCGCCCTTGCGGGCCAACTCCAGGAAGCGCTGCCCGCGGGCCGAGGCCGACCCGTCGAACTCCCCGAACCGCATCATCATCACGGTGCCGGTCTGGCGGATCAGGCCGGGTTCGCCGATCGTGGCGCTGACGCCAACCGTGCCGCCCATCAGCGCGCCCCGGCCGATGATCGGGGCCAGCCGGTCCGGCGCGTCGATGCCGTTCTGCAAGGGGATGACCGCCGTGTCCGGTCCGATCAGCGGCAGGATGGACGCGCCGGCCGTTTCGACATCCCACAGCTTGACGCAGAACAATACGATATCGACCGGACCGATCGTGGAGGGATCGTCCGTTGCCTGCACGGGATGGATCAGGATGTTGCCGCGATCGCCCTCGATCCGCAGGCCGTGTTCCCGCATCGCCGCCAGATGGGCGCCGCGGGCGACGAAGGTCACGTCGCCTCCGGCCTGGGCGAGCGCCGCCCCGAATGCTCCGCCAACCCCGCCCGTACCGATTACCGCGATGCGCATGTCTGGACTCCTGTTTCATGGCAGCCTAACCGGTTCCCGGTCGCGACGTCAGGAGGGATGAAGCGTGGAAGAAGTCGATTGCGTCGTCGTGGGTGCCGGGGTCGTTGGCCTGGCGGTGGCCCGTTCGCTGGCAATGGCGGGGCGGGAGGTGATCATCCTCGACCGCGCCGAGGGCATCGGCACCGAAACATCATCGCGCAACAGTGAGGTGATCCACGCCGGGATCTATTATCCGGCGAACAGCCTGATGGCGCGCTTCTGCGTAGCCGGGCGGCGGATGCTGTATCCCTATCTGGCCGAGAAGAACGTGCCGCACCGCAACTGCGGCAAGCTGATCGTTGCGACGAACGACCAGGAAGACGCGATGCTGGCCGGCATCCAGAAGCGCGCCGAGGCCAATGGCGTCGAAGGCATGCGCGTGCTGACGGCGACCGAGGCGATGGCGATGGAACCGGCTCTGCGCTGCACCAGCGCGCTGCTGTCCCCCACCACGGGGATCATCGACAGCCACGGCTTCATGGTGGCTCTGCAAGGCGATGCCGAGAACGCCGGCGCGCTGCCGGTGTTCTTCAGCCCCGTGCTGGGAGGGCGCGTCGCTGACCGTCGGATCGAGGTCGATGTTGGTGGCGCCGATCCGATGACGTTGCGGTGCCGGCTGCTGGTGAACTCGGCCGGCCTGTACGCGCCGACGCTGGCGGAGCACATCGTGGGCATGCCGCGGGATCGCGTGCCCGGGACCTATTATGCCAAGGGCAACTATTTCACCCTGGCCGGGCGGTCCCCGTTCTCCCGCCTGATCTATCCCGTGCCGGTGCCGGGGGGCCTGGGCGTGCATATCACGATCGATCTGGGCGGGCAGGCGCGGTTCGGTCCCGATGTGGAATGGATCGATACGATCGACTACACGGTCGACGGATCGCGTGCGGATGGGTTCTATGACGCGGTGCGGAAGTACTGGCCGGAACTGAAGGATGGCGCTCTGTCGCCTGGCTATGCCGGCATCCGGCCGAAGATCGTGCCCAAGGGCGCGCCTGGCCAGGATTTCGTGGTGCAGGGGCCGCAGACGCACGGCGTGCCGGGGTTGATCAATCTGTTCGGGATCGAAAGCCCAGGCCTGACCGCGTCCATGGCAATCGCCGAACATGTGCTGGAGATGTCGCGAACGGAGTGAGCGTTGGGGCTTCACCCCAAACCCCATAAGGGGCTTTGCCCCTTAACCCCACCAAAGGGCACAGCCCTTTGGAAACCAATTTGTTGGGGGGAATGGGGAGGGGCCAACGCGGACCTTGCACGGTCACGGTCGGCCCCTCCCCATTCCCCCCAACGGACCGGTTCCAAGGGCTCCGCCCTTGGTGGGGGTCGAGGGGGCGCAAAGCCCCTCGCGGGGTTTGGGGCGGAGCCCCAACATTGACGCCGGCGCCTCCTCGGATCAGCCTGTCTGGGTTGAACCCGGACGAACCGAGGAGGAAACGCCATGCCGCTACCCGATGATGTCGACGTCACGACCCCCAAGTATCTGCGAGACAAGTATGCGATCGTGGGGGTCGGAGAGACGCCGTATACCCGCGGCTCGGGCAAGACGACCCGTGCCATGGGCAGCTTTGCCCTGCGCGCCGCGATTGCCGATGCCGGACTGAAGGCTTCGGACATCGACGGTATGCTGTCCTATTCCGGCAACGACTCCACCCCGTCGACCTTCATTGCGGGCGACGTGGGCGCGCGCCTGAACTTCTACATGGACTGCAACGGTGGTGGGTCCTCCACCGAGGCGCTGATCGGCATTGCCATTGGCGTGATGGAAGCAGGCCTGTGCAAGTGCGTGGCCTTGTTCCGCTCCATGAATGGTTTCTCGCAGGTCCGCATCGGCGGCACCGGCGCGCGGTCGGCGGCACCGGTCAACGGCGACATGCTGCATTCACGCGCGTATGGATGGCAGAGCGCGGGGCAGATGTTCGCGCCCAGCTTCATGCGCCACATGTATAAATACGGCACCAAGCCGGAACAGGTCGCGATGGTGAAGGTCGTGCATTCCGAGCACGCCTCCAACAATCCCAAGGCCTACTACAAGAAGCGTTTCACGGTCGACGAAGTGCTGAGCAGCCGCATGATCTGCAAGCCGCTGCATCTGCTGGATTGCTGCGTCGAAACCGACAACGCGACCTGCATCATCATCACGAAGGCGGATCGGGCGAAGGACCTGCGCCACACCCCTGCGCTGATCCGCGGGATCGTCGGCCGCTGCTCCAAGCCGCGCATGGACATGCATTACCAGCACGGGCCGATCGAGCGGGTTGGTGGTTACTACGCCAAGAACATCCTGTGGCCGAACGCGGGCGTGGGCCCGGAAGACGTGGACGCGACCGGCGCCTATGACGCCTTCACCTTCACATCCATGTTGCAGCTTGAGGATTACGGCTTCTGCAAGAAGGGTGAGGGCGGCGATTACGTTTCGTCCGGCATCACCCGCCTGGGTGGCGCGCGTCCCAACAACACGTCGGGCGGGCATCTGTGCGAGGGTTACACGCACGGCATGAACATGGTGATCGAGAACGTCCGGCAGCTGCGCCATGACGTCGACGATTCCTGCCCGATCGGCCCCGATGGCAAGCGTATCCACACTTATGACTACAAGGAAGGTGGCTGCCGAGCGGTGAAGGATATTGAGGTTACGGCGAATTTGGGGTGGGCGAATCCGATGACCACGTCTGCCATGGTCATGCGGCGCGGCGCCTGAGGGAGGATCGGAACATGTCAGGAATTCGCGCCGAATATATGGATATGCCGCTGGTCATCGATGACCTGGACGGTGAGAACCTCGCCTACTTCAAGCATTGCAGCCAGCACGACTTCCGTTTGCAGAAGTGCGACGATTGTTCGTTGCTGCGCTATCCGCCGACCACGTCCTGCCCCTGGTGTTCAAGCCCGAACGCGACCTGGACCTCGGTGGAGGGGAAGGGCGAGGTGCATTCCTATGAGGAAGTGCATCACGCGATCCAGCCGTCCTTCAAGGCGAAGACGCCTTATATGGTTCTGCTGGTCGACCTCGACACGCAGAAGGGCAAGCCGACCGAGGACGAGGCCTTGCGGGTCATTGCCAACCTGACCACGCCGGACGGGGTGCTTGCCCCGCCCGAGGTGGTGAAGACGGTCGGCATCGGCACGCGCGTGCGGATGGTGTTCACGGATATCACCGAGGGCCTGTCGCTGCCGCAATGGACGATTGATGAAGCGGCCCCCCAGCCTGCCAAGCCCTGGCGGTATCCGCAGGAGTAGGTGCGTGGGTAGGTAAGGAAGCGGAAGCAGTAGTAGCCCCCTCCCCCCTTGAGGGGGAGGGTTGGGGTGGGGGGTAGTTTCCCCCCGGTGCCGTCGGATATTGCACCGCGTTGGTGCTGCGGTCCTGGGGACTGGGGGGTACCGACCCCTCCCCCCGGCCCCCTCCCTCAAGGGGAGGGGGGGGCTTGCGCTCCCATCTGGGGGCCTTGGGTTATCCCGCGTTCAGATGGCACGCACTGATATGCCCCGGGGCGATTTCCCGCAGGGCCGGAGCCTCCTGCGCGCAGCGCGGCATTGCGTGGGGGCAGCGGGGGTGGAAGTGGCAGCCGGTGGGTGGGTTCATCGGGCTTGGGATTTCGCCCTTGATCGCGGTGAAGCGGCGCTTGCGGCCCTCGATCCGCGGCACCTCGGCCAGCAGCGCCTGGGTGTAGGGGTGGTTGGGACGCGAAAACACCTCATCCGCTGGCGCGCTTTCCACGATGCGGCCGAGGTACATGATCAGCACGCGGTCGGACAGATGTTCGACCACACCCAGGTCGTGGCTGATGAAAAGATACGTCAGGTCGAGTTCGCGCCGCAGATCCATGAACAGGTTCAGGATTTGCGCCTGAATCGACACGTCCAGCGCCGCCACCGCCTCATCACAGACCAGGAATTCCGGCTGCACGGCCAGCGCGCGGGCGATGCCGATGCGCTGGCGCTGCCCGCCCGAGAACTGGTGCGGATAGCGCCGCTTGAACGCCGGATCCAAGCCCGCGCGCCGCATCTGCGCGTCCAGGTATTCGTCGAAATCGCCCTTGATCAGACCGTGGTAGCGCGGCGCCTCGCCCACGATCTCGGCCACCCGCATGCGCGGATTGAGTGACGCGTAGGGGTCCTGGAAGATCATCTGGACCTTGAGCTTCGCGTCCTTCGCCTGGTCGGCGGGCAGGGTCGTGATGTCGCGGCCCTTGAACAGGACCTGGCCTTCCGTCGGCGGCATGATCCCGGCGACCATGCGCCCGATCGTGGATTTGCCGCAGCCGGATTCACCGACCAGGCCCACGACTTCGCCTCGGTTTACCGTCAGGCTGACATTGTCGACGGCGTGGACGATCTCGTTGCGCTCGGGCGTGCCGAAGCGCGCCTTGATGCCGCGGGTCAGGCGGGCGGCGGCATCCAGCGTGGGGCCGAAGCGCTTGGAAATGCCGCGGAGTTCAATGATCGGCTCGCTCATGCGGCAACCGCCTCGACCGGGTGGAAACAGCGCAGGACGCGGCCGTCAACCATGGTTTCCTTCGGTTCCTGTTCGCAGGTGGCGTCCGCGTGGGTGCAGCGGGTGCGGAAGGCGCATCCGGCCGGCAGGTTCAGCAGGCTGGGTGTCATCCCGGGGATCTGGCGCAGCTTCTCCCCCTTGCGATTGCGGCTGGGCACGCTGCCGATCAGGCCGTGTGTATAGGGATGCAAGGGCCGGTCGAGCACGGCCGAGGCCTCCCCGGCCTCGACGATGCGGCCCGCGTACATGACCGCGATGCGGTCCGCGAGGCCGGAGATCACCGAAAGGTCGTGCGTGATCCAGATCAGCGCGGTGCCGTGTTCGGCGGCGAGTTTCTGCACCTCGGCCAGGATCTGCGCCTGGATCGTCACGTCCAGCGCGGTGGTGGGTTCGTCGGCCACCAGCAGGTCGGGGTTGTGCAGCAGGGCGATGGCGATCGCCACGCGCTGGCGCATGCCGCCGGAGAACTGGTGCGGATAGGCGTTCAGCCGTTCCTCCGGGCTCGGGATGCCGACCATGCCGAGGGCATCGCGGGAACGTGCCCGGGCCTCGGCCTTGGAGACCTTTGCATGGGCGCGCACGGCCTCGATCATCTGGGTATCGATGCGCAGGACCGGGTTCAGGGTCATCATCGGGTCCTGGAAGATCATGGCGATGCGGTTGCCGCGCAGCGACCGCATCTCCTCCTCGGATATCTTCGCGAGGTCCTGGCCCTGATACAGGATGGACCCGCCGGCCAGGCGTCCGGGTGGATCGACCAGGCCGATGATCGAGAATCCGGTGACGGATTTGCCCGACCCGGACTCGCCCACCAGGCCCAGGACCTGCCCGCGCTCGACCGTGAAGGACACGTCGTCGACGGCCTTGATGACGCCGGCGCGGGTGAAGAAATGCGTGCGCAGATTGCGCACTTCCAGCGTGACGGTCATCGTTTCAACCTGGGATTGAGAACATCGCGTAACTGAT
>CANJSR010000032.1 GCA_947476855.1 Acetobacteraceae bacterium | reverse complement strand
GCATTGGACGCTGGCGCTGATGGTTTCGTTCCAGGAGAAGCCGCGGCCGCCGTCGTGCTGAAACGCCGGCGCGACGCGGAACGGGACGGCGATACGATCCTGGCGCTGATCAAGGGCGCGGGATCAAACCAGGATGGCGCCAGCAATGGGATCACCGCGCCGAACGGGGCCGCGCAGACCGCGCTGCTGCGGATGGTGCATGATCGTTTTGAAGTCGATCCGGCATCTATCGGCTATGTGGAACTGCACGGCACGGGCACGCGCCTCGGCGATCCGATCGAAATGGAGGGGTTGCGCCAAGCCTTCTCCGGTCACGACGGGCGTTGGGTGCTGGGGTCGGTGAAGGCCAATATCGGCCACACGCTGCCCGCCGCCGGCATTTCGGGACTCATCAAGCTGATGCTGGTGCTGCGGGATGGGCGCATCCCGCCCTTGGCCCTCTTCGGCGGGTTGAACAGCCATATCGACGCGGATGCCGACCGGTTCGACATCCCGACCGTTGCGCGTGATTGGGACGGGGTCACGCCTCGGCGCGGGGCGATCAGCAGCTTTGGATTCAGCGGCACCAACGCCCACCTCGTGCTGGAACAGCCGCCGGTGGAAGCCGCCATGCCACCGGCCCCCGCACGCGACTGGCACCTCGCGGTGTTTTCGGCGCGGGATGCCGAGGCGCTGGACCGGGTCCTCCACGGGATGGGGGAATGGCTCGATCGTGACCAGGGGCGGACTTCGTTGGCCGATCTCTGCGGCACCCTGGCGCGCGGCCGAGCGCATCTGGGGGAGAGGGTTGGGTTTGTGGTGCGGGATCTGGGGGAGTTGCGTTCGGCGTTGCGGGACCGGTCTTTTATGCCAGCCTCTCTGCCGGCTGATGCAATGGCGACCCGTGATGCCTATCTGACCGGCGGTGCGGTGGCGTGGGATCGGTTGTATCCCGATCGCTCCTTCCGCCGGCGCCGTTTGCCGACCTATCCATTTGAGCGTCGGCGTTGCTGGCCCGTGCCCCAGGCCGCGCCGGAAACACCTCGCCCTGTCAGCCTGTTCGACGCCGTGATCCGCGATCTGGGAGCCGTGCCGTGAACGAGCGTATCGATCCTTTCGCGGCGCTCGATCCCTGCGCCATTCTACTGCTGCGCGAGACCCTGAGCCAGGTCGACCTGGACGGGCCGCCCTTGCCGCGCCATGCCGGACTGACCCGCGCGTTGCGCGCCATCCGGTCAAGCGATCCTGGCGTCAGCGGGGACTATCGGGGAACGCGTGATGCATTGCTGGCCCGTGCCCCCGATCTTCGGCCGCACGTCACGTTGCTGGAACAATGTGCGAGCCGGCTGGGGGATGTGCTGGCGGGGCGGGCGCTCGCGAGCGACGTGATGTTCCCGGGCGGCGGTATGGAACTGGTCGAGCCGGTCTATCGCGGCAATCGCTGGTCCGATCACTTCAACCGCCTCACCGCGGCAGCCGTCCTCAGCGCCGTACGCGCTCGGCGGGTGCAGGCACCGGGTGAGATCGTGCGTATTCTGGAGGTTGGCGCCGGTACCGGCGGCACCAGCTTGGCCGTGCTGGCGGCGTTGGACGCGCACGCGGACCATGTGACATTCGACTATACGGATGTCTCGATGGGCTTCGTGCAGCATGGGCGGCGGGTGCACGGGGCAAAGCGCGCCTTCTTCAACGGCCGCGTGCTGGACCTGGAAGAGGCACCGGACGCCCAGGGCTTTGCGGCCGAGAGCTATGACATCGTGCTGGGGACCAACGTCCTGCACGCGACGTCGCGGATTGGGGTGTCGCTGGGACATGTCCATCGGCTGCTGCGCTCGGGTGGCCTGTTGCTGCTGAATGAAATTACCCGCGCAGGCGCCTTTGCCACGATGACGTTCGGGCTGCTGGATGGGTGGTGGGCGTTCCAGGATGCCGACCTGCGGTTGCCGGATGCGCCGGTGCTGTCGCCGGCCGGATGGCGCCAGGCGCTGACCCGGGCCGGGTTCGGCGCGCCGGCGGTGTTTGGCTGGACCGATCCGCCGGACCGGTCGTTCCAGTGTCTGTTCGTGGCGGAGCGGCAGGCGGTTGCCGTCGCGGCACCTGTGCTCGATCTGCGTGCGGCTCTGGCGGACCGGTTGGCCGGGTTGTTGGGGTTGGACCCGGCGGAACTCTCGGCCGACCGACCGCTGGCGGAGTTCGGCGTGGACTCGATCATCGCCCCGCAGTTCGTGTCGCTGCTGAACCGCGACCTCGGCGCGACGCTGGTCCCGACGGATATTTTCAATTGCGCCACATTGCGTGGTCTCGCGGATCATATGCGGGGGATGACGCTGTCGGTGCCGGCCGAACCTGTCGTTGTGGTGCCGCCTGAACAGGTTGTTCAGGCGGCACCGTCCGACACCGACATCGCGGTCATCGGGCTTGCCTGCCGGTTTCCGGGGGCCGCGGATGCGGACGGTTTCTGGGACAATATCGTCGCCGGCCGTAATTCGATCACGGAGGTTCCGCCCGAGCGTTGGGACGGGCGGGCGGATGGCCGTGTGCGCTGGGGCGGGTTCCTGTCCGAGCACGACTGTTTCGATCCCGAGTTCTTCAACCTGTCCTGGCGCGAAGCGGAGGCCATGAGCCCGCAGCAGCGCGTTTTCCTCGAACAGGCCTGGCACGCGCTGGAGAACGCGGGCTACGGGAAGCGCGCCCTGGCCGGCGTGCGGTGCGGGGTCTTCGTCGGCGCAGCGCCGGATGGTTACGGAGTCAACGAAACCGACAGTCTTTCATCCCTGGGTGGATCTCTTGCAATCCTGGCGGCGAGAATTTCCTATCTGCTGGATTTGAGGGGGCCGAGCCTACCGGTGGATACGGCGTGCTCGTCGTCGTTGGTGGCGGTGCATCTGGCGTGTCAGAGCGTGCTGGCCGGTGATTGCGATATGGCATTGGCCGGGGGTGTGTCGATCCTGATGACGGATCCGCGCCTGCATTCCTTCCTCGATGACGCGGGGATGCTGTCGCCGACCGGGCAGTGCCACACGTTCGATACGAAAGCGGACGGTTTTGTGCCCGGGGAGGGCGTGGGCGTCGTTGTGCTGAAGCGCCTGTCGCGGGCGCTGGCGGATGGCGACGCGATCGTCGGCGTCATCAAGGCGTCGGGCCTGAACCAGGATGGGCGGACCAGCGGGATCACCGCGCCCAGCGGTCCGGCGCAGACGGCGCTGGAGGCTGCGGTCCATGAACGCGGCGCGATCGATCCAAACGAAATCACTTTGGTGGAGGCGCACGGGACCGGCACACAGCTTGGCGATCCGATCGAGGTGAATGCGCTGGCGACGACGTTCCGTCAACGCACGGATCGTGTCGGGTTCTGCGCGTTGGGCTCGGTGAAGACCAACATCGGCCATACGCTGACGGCGGCGGGCGTCGCGGGGTTGATCAAAGTTCTGCTGGCGCTGCGGCACAGGACGATCCCGCCCAGCCTGAATTTCACCAATGGTAACGGCTTGATCGCGTTCGATGGCAGCCCGTTCTTCGTGCCACGCCAGGCGATGCCCTGGGCCGTGCCATCGCGCCTGGCGGCGGTGAGTTCGTTCGGGTTCAGCGGCACCAACGCGCATGTCGTGGTGGGGGAGGCTCCACTGTTGCAGGAACCCGCCATCGTGTCCGGGCCGGCGCTGATCCTGCTTTCCGCTCGGACGGCGGAGGCGTTGGAGGCTCGTCGCACCGAACTATTGTCCTGGCTGGAGCGGCATTCGCCCCGACTGCCCGACCTGGCGTTTACGTTGAGCCAGGGGCGCGGACATTTCGAACATCGACTGGCGATCCTGGTCGAGACGCTCGACGATCTGCGCGCCTGGCGCGGGCGGGTCTGGCGCGGGGAAAACCTGATCCTGCCGGCGCGCGGTGATGAGGATGCGGCGTTGGCGGCGGCGCTGGCCGATTCAGCGCGCGATCTGGCGCGGATCGCTGAGTGTTATGCGCGCGGCGGCGACGCGGATTGGGCGCCGTTTGGCGGACCTGGGGTTCGGCGGATCGCGATGCCGGGCTACCCGTTCGCGCGCCTGCGGTTTCCGACCCGGGCACGGACCTCGACGGTTGTGGATACACCCCGTGTGGCCGCGACGCACCCGATGCTGTTGTCGGATGGCGGGCTGGTGCTCGATCCCGATGTGCCATGGCTACGGGATCATCAGTTCAACGGGGCAGCGGTGTTCCCGGCCGTGGCGTATGTGGAAGCGGCCCGTGCGGCGATCGGGGCCGACGATGTGTCGCTGTATGACATCCGTCTGGACGTACCGCTGGTTGCGCGTGCCGGCGCGTCCGCGCGCGTTGTCGTGAAGGATGAAGCGGACGGCT
The DNA here is from genome assembly GCA_947476855.1 of Acetobacteraceae bacterium. The sequence continues at coordinate 14,660 of CANJSR010000032.1, read as the reverse complement.
TGGGGTTCACGTTTCTGGCTGGCGACGGGACCGTCCATGCGTTCGGCAGGGCCGTGGTCGGATCAGCAGGCGCGGTGCCCGCGATCACGGATGTGGCTGCCATCGCGGCCCAATTGCCCGCATTGCATGACGGGGAAGCCGTCTACGCGCGGTTCCGCAATCTCGGCTTCGATTATGGCCCCAGTTTCCGGGTGATCCGGTCGTTGCGAGCCGATACCAAAACCGTCCTCGCCGAACTCGTTCCGACCACGCCCGCTCGGCTTGGCCTGATGCTCGATCCGGCGCTGCTGGATGGCGCGGTGCAGGCGGCGATCGGACTGATGCTGGCGGGAACCGAGGCGCTGGGATCGGTCGTGCCCGTGTCGATCGGCCGGGTGAGCATTCACGGACCCGTCACGGGCCCATGCCTCGCACATGTGTCACTGCTGGAAACTGGATCGGATACGCGGCGCCTGCGGATTGCCGTGCTGGATCGGGAGGGCAGGGGGCTGGCGACATTGGACGACCTGACCGTCCGGGTCGCTGCCGAGGCCGAGATTACGTTCCTCGCACCCGTATGGGAACCGGCGCCGATCGCCGAGGCTGCTTCGCCTGCGGCCGTCCTGTTATTTGATCGAGACGAAACCCTGTGGCGCGAACTCGGCACACAAGCCATCCTGGTCCGCCCGGGCAGCGCCTTCTGCCGCCTGGAACCGCGCTGCTTCGCCATCGATCCGAACAACGCCGAGGACCACGCGCGCCTGCTGACAGCGCTGCGGGCCGAGGGGATGCTACCTGACACGGTCTGGCATCTTTGGTCGCGGACGGAACCGGCGACAGCGGTCCGGGTCATGCTGGCTGCCGTGATCACCACCTCGTTGCGTGACGGCCTCAATTCGATCTTCCATCTCTGCTCGGCCTGGGCGCGGATGTCGCCGTCCGAACCGGTCACGATCCTGCATGCCCATGCCGGAGAGTCTCCGTTACAGGCGCCCGTTGCCGCCTTTGCCGCCGGCCTGGCGCGAGAGAACCCGCTGCTGCAAGTCGCCTCGGTTGCCCTGCCGTTCGCGGATGTCCGCCGGCTGCGCTTGCACCTTTCCGCCGAGACCCGGGTAACACGCGACGTGCCGCATGAGCGGGCTGCGCGATGGGATGACAGTGGCACCCGCTCCGTGCGTCGGTTGCGCCCGACAGCGACTCCGATGTCGTCGGAGGGGAACCTGCCTCGACAATGCGTCGTGTTGCTGACCGGTGCCCTTGGGGGCATCGGAAGTCATGTCGCGCGCCATCTGGCGCGTCGGTACCAGGCGCGCATCGCCCTGATCGGCCGCTCTCCCGCCGACCTCAAAAGTGAGGCTCTGATCGCCGACATCCGCGCCGCTGGTGGGGACGCGGCGTATTTCCCGGCGGATATCGCGGACGGAGCGGCGACCGAGGCGGTCGTAGCCGCCGCTCGCGCCCGCTTCGGGCCGATCCAGGCTGTCGTCCATGCGGCCGGCGTCACGCGGGATCGGTTCCTGTTGCACAAGACGGCGGACGATCTGGCGGCGGTCCTCGCCCCGAAGCTGGCGGGGACCATTGCGCTTGATCGAGCGACGGCGCGGGAGCCTTTGGTTGCTTTCGTTTGTTTTTCCTCGGTGGCTGGCGCATTCGGCAACGCGGGGCAGACCGACTACAGCGCGGCCAACCGCTTCCAGGATGCGTTCATGGCTGAACGCATCGGCCCCGGCCGGTCTTTGTCGATCGGCTGGCCCTATTGGCGCGATGGCGGTCTGGTAGTTGATCCGGCTGAGGTCGAACGTCGCGCCGCCGCGACAGGCCTGAGGGCGATCGAGACCGAAGCCGCGATGGATGTGTTCGATACCCTGGTGGGACAGGCCGAGGGCGCGATCCTGGTCCTGCCCGGCCAGCGCAGAGCGATCGAGGGCTTTGTGCGGGGCGCGACGCCCCAGCCGGCGGCGCCCTCCATCCCAGTTGGCGAAGCCCCGATCGACGCGGCGATCACCTATCTGCGCCGTCTGCTGGCGAGTGCGACGGCGATGCCGGAAGCGCGCATCAACCCCGATCGTCCGCTGGAACAATACGGTATCGACTCCATCCTGGTGACCAGGATGAATGAGGAACTGTCGCGCGATTTCCCCGGTCTGCCGCGCACGCTGTTCTTTGAGCATCAGACCCTGCGCGCCGCCGCGACGTTCCTCGCCGGCCGGTATGGTGCGGCGCTGGCATCGAAGACCGAGGCCGAACCGACGGTCGTTCCGGCCCCGCCCGCCGATGGCATTGCGATCATCGGCATCGCCGGGCGCTATCCGGGCGCGGACTCGCTCGATGTATTCTGGGACAATCTCTGCGCCGATCGTGACCTGATCACGGACATTCCGGCCGATCGCTGGAATGCGTCCGATTGGCACGACCCAAAGCCAGGCACGCCAGGCCGCAGCTACAGCGCCTGGGGCGGCTTCCTGTCGGGTGTCGACCAGTTCGATCCCCTGTTCTTCAACATCGCGCCGGGTGAAGCGGCGGCCATCGACCCGAATGAGCGCCTGTTCCTGGAGACGTGCTGGGAAGCGCTGGAGAATGCTGGCTACACCCGCGCCCGCCTGGCGCGCGATCCCGCCCGCGCCATCGGTGTCTATGCGGGTGTCATGTATGGGGAGTACCAGTTGCTTGCGGCCGAACGGGCGGGCGGGCAGCGGCCGGTCGGTGGGTCATCGCCTTATTGGTCCGTGGCCAACCGGGTTTCGTATCACCTCGATCTGCACGGGCCGAGCATTGCGCTGGACAGTGCGTGTTCTTCGTCGCTCACGGCGATCCATCTGGCGTGCCAGGCGATTTCGGCCGGGGAATGTTCGGCGGCGATCGCGGGCGGGGTGAATCTCAGTCTGCATCCGCTGAAATACGTGGGTCTCAGCCAGGGTCGTTTCGCCGCCAGCGATGGGCGGTGCCACAGTTTCGCGGAAGGTGGCGATGGCTATGTGCCGGGGGAGGGTGTCGGCGCGGTCATCCTGAAGCCTCTGGCCGCGGCGATCGCGGATGGGGATTTCGTCCATGCAGTGATCCGCGGCTGGGCGGCCAATCATGGCGGCAAGACAAACGGCTATACAGTGCCCAATCCCGTGCAGCAGGCCGATGTCATCGCCAAGGGGCTGGCCCGGGGCGGCGTTGCGCCCGAATCCGTCTCCTACATCGAGGCCCATGGGACCGGCACCGCGCTGGGTGATCCGATCGAGGTCGCGGGGTTGGCCTCGGCGTTCGGGGACGCGGTGCCGCGTCAGTCGGTCGCGTTGGGTTCGGTGAAGGCGAATATCGGGCATCTGGAAGCGGCGGCGGGCATTGCCGGCCTGACGCGGGTGGTGCTGCAACTCCGACACCGCACGCTGACGCCGACGCATCGGCATGGCCCGCCAAACCGGAACATCGATTTCGCGACGACTCCGTTCCGGCTACAGGAGGTGACGGAGCCCTGGACCGGCCCGATGCCGCTGCGGGGCGGGATCAGTTCGTTTGGCGCCGGTGGTGCCAACGCGCATCTGGTGGTGGAAGAGTACCGCACGTCCCGCTCCGTGGCCGACAGCGGGCAGCCGGTCCTGTTCGTGCTGTCCGCACGCGGGGATGCGGCGTTGCGCGCTTATGCTACCCGCATGGCCGATTTCCTGCGGCGCGGGCGGTATGCGCTGACCGACATCTGCCGCACGCTGCAATGCGGGCGGGAGCCGATGGCCGCGCGCCTGTCCTTCGTTGCCACGTCGTCGAGAGACGCAGCGGAACGGCTCGATCGCTTCCTTACAGGGGATACCGCGTCCGTCCGGCATGCGGTGCTGGATGACGACACCATCCCCCCGGCGCCGCCCGCCAATGCCGGGTTGGACACATTGGCCGAGGCCTGGGTGAACGGTGCCGCGATCGACTGGCCGGCGTTGAACCTGCCGGGGGAGAATGTGCCGGTTCCGCCGCATCCCTTCATGCGTCGGCGGTTCTGGCTGGAAGGTGCCCCCTCGACCGCCGCGCCCGCGCCGCATCCGTTCCTGGATCGGCTGGTGCCTTCGCTTGATGGGACGGTGCTGGAGAAGCGGTTCCGTGTCTCGGAACCGGTCATTCGCGACCATGTCGTGCGCGGACGGTGCCTGGTGCCGGGTGTCGTGATGCTCGAAATGGCGCGGGCGGCGGTGGCGACGGTGTCCGACGGACCGACCGCCCTGCGGGACGTGGTCTGGATGGCGCCGCTCGTCGTTGGGACGGAGGGTGCGGAGACCACGATCTCCCTGCGCCGTGATGGAGAGGCCGTGGCGTTTGAGATAGCCCGGGACGGCGCCGTCGTGTGCCGGGGCCGCACGGATCGACGCGTGCCGGAACCGGTGGACCGGGTCGATATCGCGGCGTTGCGGGCGCGCGGGATGCGGCATCTGGATGGCCCCGTAATCTACGACCGGCTCGCGGCTTTGGGCCTGCGTTATGGGGACAGCCTGCGGGTCCTGACGGAGCTGTGGGCGGATGGCGGGACGCTGGTCGCGGCCCTGGCACCCGTCGCCGTGGAGGCGGGCGTGATCCTGCCGCCAGCCATTCTCGACGGGGCGTTGCAGGCTTTGCTGGGCTTCGCGGCGGAGGGCGCGACCGACCTTCTGGTCCCCTTCGCCCTATCAGCCGCCAGCCTGTCCGGCCCCCTGACAGCCGCCCGTTTCGTGGTGGCGACGCGGCGGCAGGCAACGGGGGATGTCGCCCTGTTCGACCTGACGATCCGTGACGCGGAGGGCCAGGCTCTGTTGCGTATGGACGGCCTCGCCGCCCGGGCCGCCGAACCCGCGCGGGTGACGCCGACCGCGCCCGTTCCCTTGACCATCCGGCAGCCGTTCTGGCGGGTTGAACGGTCCCAGGCCGAACGGGCGGAGGACGCTCGCGTCGTGGTTGCGCATGGCGGCGATGACGCTGGCCTGACCGGCCGACTGCGGGCCGCGCTGGGCGATGCCCGCGTGCGCGACTGGCGTATCGGCGGGTCCCTGGCGCTGGACGCCTCCGTCTCCGACCTCATTTGGGTCGCTGTCGGATCGGATGCCGGCACCCTGGCTGATCGGGCCGAGGCGATGGCACTCGACCTGCTTCACGCGGTCCGCGCGCTGGATGAAGCGGGCCGTCTCTCGACGGGCCTGACGCTGCGGATCGTGACGCGTGGCCTGCAATCCCCGACCCCGCGGGAGAAGCCCGATCCGTCGGCGGCGGCGGTGCTGGGCCTCGGGAAATGCATCGCGCTGGAATATCCGCGCGTTGCGGTCACCCTGGCGGATTTCGATGCCGCCACCCTGGCCGATCCGCGCATCGCGGACTTTGTTCTGGGGGAGCCGGCGACCCTCCCCACGAGGGAAGTCGCCTGGCGGGCGGGCGTGCGCCACGGCCAGGTCATGCAGCCGATGGTGCTGGCGGACCCGGTGCCGTCGTTGCGTGCCGGGTCGGTGGTGCTGATTGTCGGCGGGGCAGGGGGGATCGGCGCGGAACTGGCCGCCTGGCTGGCGCGGGACTGCTCCCTCCGTGTCGCGCTGGTCGGCCGCCGGTCCGAAGCCGAGATGGCGGACCGCATCGCCGCGATCCCCTGTGGCGCCGGGGCCGTGCGCTACTTCCAGGCCGATGCCACCGACGTCGCGGCCATGCGCCAGGTGACGCAGCGGCTGCGGGCGATCTGGGGCGGCGTCGATGCCGCGATCCATGCCGCGCTGGTGCTGCGTGACCGAACCCTCGCCCGCATGGACGACGCGACCTTCCGCGCCGTCCTGGCCCCGAAAATCGCCGGCAGCGTCGCGATGGTTGAGGCTTTGTCGTCCGAACCGCTCCGCTTCCTCGCCTTCCTCTCCTCCGTCAACGTCGTCTCAGGTTCGCTCGGCCAGTCGAACTACGTGGCGGGGTCGAGCTTCGTGGACGCCTATGCCCGGGCCGTGGCGGCGGACCATCCCTGGCGCGTGGTCGTGACCGATTGGGGCCTGTGGGGCGATGTGGGCGTGGTCAGTGGAGAGGCCTACCGCCAGAGCCTCGCTCGGCTGGGGGTTCATCCGATACAGCCGAGGGAAGGGATCGCCGCCTTGGCCTCGGTGCTGGCCGGGACGGTGGACCGCGTCGTGATCGCGCGGGCCGAACCGGAGGCATTGCGCCGCCTGGGCCTCGATCACGAGGACTCGCTGACCGAGGCGGAGGCGGCGTTCGCGGCCCTGGAACGCTACGGGCGGGTGCGGCTGCTGGATATCCTGGCCGAGATGGCGGGCGGGACCGGCAAGGCCTGGACCACCGAGGGGCTGCGGCGGCGGTTGGCCCTCGCGCCCCGCCACGACGCACTGTTCCTCGCGCTGCTGCACGCTTTGGCCGAGGATGGTCTGATCACCGCGCGTGACGGGCTTTGGCGCTTGCACGCCCTGCCGCCTGACACCGCGCACGCCAGTCTGGACGCGGGGCAGCGTGGGGCGGGTTGGCTCGCCGGACCTCGGCGGTTGTTGGAGACCTGCCTGGACGCCTACCCGGCCTTGTTGCGGGGAGATGTCGATCCTGTGTCGGTGCTGTTCCCGCAGGCGTCGATGGCGCTGGTTGAGGCCGCCTATGCGGGCAATCCGATCGCTGACCGATTCAACAGGGCGGTTGCGGAGGCCGCGCGGGACCACGCATCGGCCGCCATCGGCCCGTTACGGCTGATTGAACTGGGCGCGGGCACGGGCAGCACGACCGCGGTTGTGCTGGATGCCCTTGCCCCCTTCGGCGACCGGGTGACCTACCTCGCCACCGATCTTTCCCAGCGTTTCCTGGCCCATGGCGCGGCACGCTTCGCCGGCCGGCCGGGGGTCGAGTTCGCGCTGTTCGATGTGGAACGCGACGCCGAGGCCAACGGCCAACCCATCGGCACGTTCGACATCGTGCTGGCCGCGAACGTCCTGCACGCGACCGCGAACCTTGGCAGCACCCTGGCGCGGGTCCGCCGCCTGCTGCGCCCCGGTGGCGTTCTGCTGCTGTCCGAGGCCACGCGCGCGCAGGATTTCGGCACGATGGTCTTCGGCCTGACGCCCGGCTGGTGGCTGGCCGAGGACCGTGACCACCGCATCCCGCACGCGCCGCTCGCCTCGGTCGAAAGCTGGACATCCCGGCTCAAGGAGGCGGGTTTCGCCACCGTGGACACGGTTACGACCGGTCCGAATTCCCCCCATGCGCTGCTTGTGGCGACCAACCGGGAAGCGTTCGCGACAACGGCGCAGCCGGTGGCTATCCCACCGCCGCCCGCGCGGGTGGCGCGCAAGGGCGTTGCGACCGGGCTGACCGACTATCTGCGCGGGGTGCTGGCCGATGTGCTGAAGCTCGATCCGGATGAGGTACGGATCAATGAGGGGTTCGACCAGTATGGCCTTGAATCCTTGACCGCGCTGGAAATCCGCAACCGCCTCGACCGCGACATCCCAGGGCTCCCCGCGACCCTCCTGTTCGAGCACAACACGCTTGCCCGCCTGGCCGCCTGGCTGACCGAGACTCATCCGGAGGCCGTTGCCCGGTTGACCACCGCTGCCGTCTCGGTGGCGCCCCCCGCAACCAGCCCGCCCGTTTCGGTGGAGCCGGAGGTTATCCACCCGGTGGTTCCCCTGGCCACGCCCCGGTCCTTCTCGCCCGACGAACCGATCGCGATCATTGGTTTCGCCGGGCGTTACCCGGGCGGTGCGACGCCGGACGCCTTCTGGCGCCTGCTCCGCGCCGGTGACAGCGCCATTGGAGAGGTCCCCGCCGACCGCTGGGACGCCGCCGCGATTTATGATCCTTCGGGCACCGAGGGCAGCAGCCACACCAAATGGGCCGGCTTCATCCCCGACGCCGACCGCTTCGATCCGCTGTTCTTCAACATCGCGCCCTCAGATGCCGAGATGATGGACCCGCAGGAGCGTGTGTTCCTCGAAACCGCCTGGGCGACGCTGGAACAGGCTGGTTACACGCCTGCCCGCCTGCGGGAACGAGCCGGCGGGGACACGCCGGACGGCGGCGATGTCGGGGTCTTCGTGGGTGCGATGAACGCGCCGTATCAGTGGGTTGCGGCCGAGGCCTGGGCCGCCGGCCATCCCAACGCCGCTTCGACCGGATTCTGGTCGATGGCCAACAGGGTGTCGTTCCTGCTGGATTTCTCCGGTCCCAGCATGGTGGTGGACACGGCCTGTTCGGCTTCCCTGACCGCCATCCATCTGGCTTGTGAAAGCCTGCGCCGTGGGGAGTGCGGGGCCGCCCTGGCCGGCGGCGTCAATCTGATCCTGCATCCGCAGCAGTTCATCAACCTCTCCCAGGCCCGCATGGTCTCCCGTGGGGCGGAATGCCGAGCCTTCGGGGCGGGGGCGGATGGGTTCGTGGATGGGGAGGGGGTAGGGGCTGTCCTGCTCAAGCCGCTGTCGGCGGCTCGGCGCGATGGCGACCGGATCGAGGGCGTGATCCTGGCCAGCGCGGTGAACGCGGGGGGCCGGACCTCGGGCTTTACCGTGCCCAGCCCGAAGGCGCAGGCCCGGGTGGTGCGGGCGGCGATCCGCCGGTCGGGTGTGGCGCCGGAAAGCATCTCCTATGTCGAGGCACATGGCACCGGGACCGCGCTGGGCGATCCGATCGAGATCGCCGGCCTGGCGGAGGCCTTTGGCGGGGCCGCGACTGGCCAGCGGATGATCGGCGCGGTGAAGGCGAATATCGGACATCTGGAGGCCGCCGCGGGCGTGGCCGGGCTGACGAAGGTGCTGCTGCAACTGCGCCACCGCACGATCGCCCCCAGCCGCCATGCCGGGACGCCCAACCCGCTGATCGACTTCGCCTCCACCGGCTTTGTGCTGCCGACCGAGGCAGTGGCCTGGGAGTCCGAGGGTCTACGCCGAGCGGGTGTGAGTTCGTTTGGGGCTGGGGGCGCGAACGCGCATCTGGTGATTGAGGAGTATCCGGTTCAGGCCCCGGCCGGCCAGGTCTCGACTGGGCCTGAGTTGATCCTGCTGTCGGCGCGCGACGCTGAACAACTGCGGGTGGTCGTCGGCAATCTCCTGGCGGCGGTGCAGGTTGAGCGGCCTCGGTTGGCGGATATCGCGCATACGCTGCGGGTTGGGCGGGAGGCGATGGCCGTTCGGCTCGCGGTGCTGGCGTCCGATATCGCGGCGTTGGAGACGGGTTTGGCCGCGTGGCTCGATGGCGGGCAGCCGGCCGGGGTGGTGACAGGGTCGGCTTCCGCGTCGGCCCGCCTGCTGGCCGAGACCGAGGAAGGCCGCGCCCTGCTGGGGGGCTTGCTGGCGCGCGCGGACCTGGAGCGGTTGGCGCGGTTGTGGGTCGATGGCGCGGATATCGACTGGGCGGACCTGCCGGTGGTCGATGTGCGCCTGGTGCCGCTGCCGACCTATCCGTTCCGGCGGGAGCGGTATTGGCTGCCGACCACCCGCGTGGCTGTTGCCCCGCCGGCACCGCCCGAGGCTCCGGCCATCGAGACGACCGTGCCCGATCAGGCGGCCCCCACTGACCAGCCGGCGTCCAGTGACCAGTCGGCCCGCACGCAGTTGTTCAGCCGGACCTGGAACCGGGCCGATATTCAGGGGCGGCTCGAGCCCATGCCCCTGCTGGTCCTGTCTCGGGACCGGCGGCTGGCGGGTGAACTGGTCCGGCTGTGGGATGCGCCGGTGCGCCTGATCGAACCGGGTCGCGATTTCGCCGTGATGGATGATGGGGTGATCCGCATGGACCCCGCCTCCGACGCCGACCATGCCGCGCTGATCGCCCATGTCGCGCGCGCCCATCCTGGCGGCTTCGCCATCGTCCAGGCCTTGGATTGGGAGGCCGATCCGGACCATGGCGCGGGCCCGCTGGCCACGATCCTGCTGACCCAGGCGGCGCAGCGGGGGGGTGTCTCGGGTGTGCGTATCCTGCATCTGTTCGCACAGGCCGATGGGCGGCCGCTGGATCAGGCGGTGGGCTCGCTCGCCCGGTCGGCGATGCAGGAGAGTGATGGTTGCCGCCTGCGCGCGGTGGGCCTCGCTGATCCGGTCGATGCCGCTGGCGCGGCGGCGATCTGTCGAGATGAAGTCCTCGCCAATGATGACGCGCCGGAGGTCCTTTACCGTTCGGCGGTCCGGCAGACGCCGGGGATCGAGCCGGTAGCGGTTGACCCCTCGGCCGCGACGATCGGGTTCCGCATCGGCGGAGCCTACCTGCTGGTCGGCGGACTGGGAGAGGTCGGGTGCGCCATCGCCGAACGCCTGGGACGGGATTATCGCGCTCGTATCGCGATCATTGGCCGCAGCGATCCGCGCGGGCCGGCGCTGGAGCGGCTGCGCGGCCTGCGGGATGCCGGCATCCAGGTGCATTACGAGGCTTGCGATCTGACCGACCGCGCCGGCTTGGACCAGGCGCTGTCCCGCATCCGGTCGGCGCTGGGCCGCCTGCATGGCGTGCTGCATCTGGCCCGGACGGTGGAGGACGCTTTGCTGGTCCGGAAATCCGCGGCCAGCGTGGGGCGCGTGATGGCGGCCAAGGTGGCGGGAAGCATCACGCTCGATGCCGCGCTGAATGGGGAGGAGCTGGATTGGTTCGTGCTTTGCTCATCCCTGGCGGCGTGGCTGGGGTTGGCGGGTGGGGGCGACTATGCGCTGGCCTGTGCGTTCCAGAGCGGGTTTGCCCGGTTGCGGCAGCAGAAGGTGGAACGGGGGGAGAGATCGGGCCGGACCGTGGCGATCTGCTGGCCGCAATGGCGGCATGACCGGTATCTGAACGATGCCAAGCTGCGGCGGCTGGCGGCCGAGGGGTTGCAGACGATCGACGCCCGCGACGGGCTGCGGATCATCGCCCAGGCCCTGCAAAGCGCCAGCACGGAGGTCGCCGCGGTGAAGGGGACGGAGCGTGCCTTGGCCCGGGTGCCAATGGCGTACCGGCAGGATACCGCGCCGGTGCTGCGCGGGGGTGCCCCGTCGGTGTCCGGTGAGGAGGCGGAGAGTGATGAGGCGGAGGACGAGGTCCTCGCCGAACTGCGCGCGCTGTCGGATAAGGAACTGGCGGCATATCTGGATTACCTGACTGGGGATGCCGTCCCATCGCGGGGGCGGGTTGGCAGCGGTGAATCAGTTCGGAATGTGGCCGCGCGCCCGTCTGCCTTTCAGCAGGGGCATGCGGGGGTCATCAGGCACGTGGTTGTCCCAACGCCCCACCTCCCCTTGAGGGAGGGGGACGGGGGGAGGGGTATCGCGGCAGGGACAGGGGGGTATGACCCCTCCCCCCGTCCCCCTCCCTCAAGGGGAGGGGGGGCATCGGTACCATTGTCCACCGACACCCCGGAACAAGCGGTGCTCGATACCGTCTGCGACTTCCTCAAACTTCCGCGCGACCGGTTCACGGAAGTGTCCGAGTTCGCGGCCTTCGGCATGGACTCGATCAAGGCGTTGCATGTGGCGGAACGGCTGCAGAAGCGCCTCGGTGTCACGGTCGATCCGACCATGTTCTACGAGTATCCAACGGTCGCCGCCCTGGCCCAGGCTCTGGCCGGCCCAGGCACCACCCGTCCCGCGAGGATCCGGCCATGAGCGCATCGCGGCAGGACCTCGAACACCGCGCCGTTCGGCTGTTGCGGGCACGAGGGGAAGGGGCGTTGCGCCCGGCCGCCTTCGCCGCGCGGATGCATGCGACTGCGCCCGCACCGGCTCCCGCAACCCGCCAACGGACCGCCGAAAAGCTGGACTTCAGCCTGATGTTCTTCTCGGCCGTCGCCGGGGACACTGCGCGCCCGGGCCTCTACCACTTGGTGCAGGAGGCAGCGCGGTTCGCCGACACCCACGGGTTCTCGGCCCTGTGGCTGCCCGAGCGGCATTTCCATCCGTTCGGTGGCCCCTATCCGAACCCGGCCGTGCTCGCTGCGTCCCTGGCCACGATCACCAGCCGGGTGCGGCTGCGCGCCGGCAGCGTCGTCCTGCCGCTGCACCAGCCCGCCCATGTGGCCGAGACCTGGTCGATGGTCGACAACCTCAGCGCCGGCCGGGTGGAGGTCGCTTTCGGCAGCGGCTGGAACCCGAACGACTTCGTCCTGTCCCCCGATACCTTCGCCGCCGCCCGCGACATCACGCGTGAGCGGATCGAGGCGGTGCGCCGCCTGTGGCGCGGCGATACCCTGACCCTGCCGAACGGCCTGGGCGAGCCCGCGCCGACCCGCATCTATCCCGCCCCGGTGCAGCCCGAACTGCCGGTCTGGATTTCCGCGACCGGCAACCCCGAGACCTTCGTCTGGGCCGGCGCCAACGGCTTCGACGTGCTGACCATGCTGCTGGGCGGAGACCTCGACGACATCGCCCCGAAGATCGCGCTGTATCGCCAGGCGCGCCGTGATGCCGGGCTCGATCCCGATGGCGGCCGGGTTGCGCTGATGCTGCACAGCTTCGTCCATCCAGATGGGGCCTTCGCCCGCGCCACGGTCCGCGATCCGTTCATGGAGTATGTCCGCGGATCGGTGGACGTGCAGCGCCACGGCTCGGAGGAAGGCCGCGGCATGAGCGAGGCGAGCCGCGAGCAGATCGTCGCCTATGCGTTTGAACGCTATACGCGGTCGGCGGCGCTGTTCGGCTCCCCCGAGGAATGCCGCCCCATGCTGGATCGCGCCGCGGCGGCGGGGGTGGATGAGATCGCGTGCCTGATCGATTTCGGGGTCGAGGACTCGCTGGTCCTGGACTCGCTGCAACATCTCGCGGCCCTGCGCCCGAACCATGTCCCCGCGCCGGTGCCGGTGGTTCGCCCGCAGGACGAGCCGATCGCGATCGTGGGCATGAGCGGGCGGTTCCCGGGCTCCCCCAACCTGCGGACGTTCTGGGACAACCTGCGCGTCGGCCGCAGTCTGCTGACACCGCCGCCAGTCGGGCGGGGTGGGCCCGGGGTGCCTCCGTTGGGCGGCTATCTGGACGATGTGGAGTCCTTCGATGCCGCCAGGTTCGGTATCGCGCCGGCCGAGGCGGCGGCCACGGACCCGCACCAGCGCATCTTCCTGGAACAGATCGCCGCGGCGATCGAGGATGCTGGCTACCAGCCCTCGGCCCTGCGCGGCCAGGCGGTCGGGGTTTTCGCCGCGGTCTACTCCCATAGCCATGAATCCGCCCTGCGCGCGCGGGGGCAGGAACTGGACGGGCTGGCGGTTGCCGGAGCCGTACTTTCGATGGTGCCAAACCGGGCGTCGTTCCAGTTCGACTGGACCGGCCCCAGCGAGGCGGTGAACACCGCCTGCTCCAGCGGGTTGGTGGCCGTGCATCGGGCGGTCAGTGCCCTGCGTGGCGGGGAATGCGCGATGGCCGTGGCGGGCGGCGTCAGCCTGTTGCTCGCGCCCGAGGAAACCGCCGCGCTGGCTCGCCTGGGCATCCTGGCCTCGGACGGGGTGTGCCGAGCGTTTGACCGGGCGGCGGGGGGGCAGGCGCGGGGAGAGGGGGCGGGGGTTGTGCTGCTGAAGCGCCTGTCCGACGCGGTGCGGGACGGAGACCAGGTGCATGCCCTGATCCGGGGCACCTCCGTGAACCACGGGGGCGCGCGGGCGAGTTCGCTGACCCTGCCGAACCCGCGTCTCCAGGCCGCCTGCATGGTTGATGCGATCCGGCGTTCCGGCGTCCAGCCCGACCGGATCGGGTTTATCGAGGCGCATGGCGCCGGCACCGCGATCGGCGACATGGCGGAACTCAGCGCCTTCACGCAGGCGTTTACGCAGTTGGAGGGACGGCCGGCGGAGCCCTGCGTCATTGGCAGCGTGAAGCCGAACATCGGCTCCCTGGACGCCGCCGGGGGGATCGCCGGGCTGATCAAGACGGTGCTGGCGCTGCGGCATCAGCAGGTGCCGCCGATGCCGAACCGGCGGGATGATCCGGACGGGTTCGATCCGAACGGTCCGTTCCGTTTCGCGGATGGTCCCCGGGCTTGGCCGGCACCTTCGGGGCACCCAAGGGCGGCGAGCGTGCATGCCTATGGCCTGGGCGGGACCAACGCCCATGTGGTGCTGGAGGAAGCGGCCGAACCGCTCCGGTCCGTGGCGCCCTTCCCGGACGAACCGGCGCATACCAACGTCGTTGGCGCCTTCTACGATTTCGTCACCCGCGCCGAGGGCCGGGACGAGGACATCATGCTGACCCTCGCCCCTTTCCCCGAGATCGTGCCCGGTTTCTCCTGGACGCGCGCTTTCCAGGACCCGGCCGCCCACCCCGCCGATTGGGCCGCCATCCAGGCGGCGCAGCGGGAGATGCGGGAGGTGCTGTTCTCCGCCATCGACTGGTCCCGTGTGGGCCGCGTGCTGGATTTCGGCTGCGGCGTGGGTACCGACGTCTGTGCCCTGGCCCGCGCGCATCCGGGGGTGGAGGCGGTCGGCTACACGATCTCGGCCCGTCAGGCGGGGATTGCCCAGGCCCGGATCGCGGCGGCGGGGTTGGAGGGCCGGGTCTCGGTCCATCACCGCGACAGCGCCCGCGATCCCTTCCCGGGGATATTCGACGCGGTCATCGGGTTGGAGGTCGGGCACCACATCGCCGACAAGGACGCGCTGTTCGGCAACATCGCCGGTCATCTGGCGCCGGAGGGTCTGCTGTTGCTCGCCGATTGCGCCGCCAACACCGTGGCGCCGATCGAACTGCCCGAGGTCGGGTCCTACACCAGCACAAAGGCCGACTATGCCGATCTGCTCGCCCGCCATGGCCTCGCGATCGAGGAATGCGTCG
>CANJSR010000031.1 GCA_947476855.1 Acetobacteraceae bacterium | reverse complement strand
GTTGTTGGCGGCGTTATTCCGCCGCCGCGGCCGTGACAGGGTTGGCGCCGTTCGCGTAACGGACGCTGACCGGCTGGTTGGTTTCGAACGGGCTTTTCAGGTCGAATTCCTTCGCCATCTCACGCACCGCGGGGAACACTTCCTGACCCAGCAGGCGGATGCAGGTCTTGGCGTCTTCGTGCGACACGTTCCCGTCATTCGCCCAGAACGACAGGATGCCCGGACGGGTTTCCTGCAACAGGACACGCAGCTTCGCGATCACCTGCTTCGGCGTCCCCGCGATGACCATCATATCCTTGAGCTGCTGCTCAAGGCTCGGCCGATAGCGCAGGTTCTTGCCGCGGCCGGTGGCGAATTCGGCGAAGCCACGGCGGTTGTCCGGGCTGCCATAACCGGCCGGGGTGCTCCAGACCGGATGGGCGAGACCGGTGAACTCACCCTGCATCCACATGAACTGCCGAGCGTTCTCGATGGCCTTTTCCTCGGTCTCGGCCACGTGGATCTGCTTGAGCAGGCCGTGGTACTCAGGACCGCCCTTCAGCCCGACCTCGGCCGCGGCCTTGTCGTAGATGTCCCAGATCTGGTTGGTGCGTTCGACCGGGGTGTTCAGCGCGATATAGGGGTAGCCGTTCTGCGCCGCCCAGACGATCGTTTCCTTGCTGATCACGCCGGGGATCCAGATGCGCGGATGCGGCTTCTGCATCGGCACGGCCCAGGGGTTCACGACGCGCTGCTGGTAATGCGTGCCTTCCCAGCGGAACGGCCCAGGCTGCGTCCAGGTCTTGATGATCAGGTCATGCGCTTCCTGGAAGCGTTCCCGGTTAAAGGCGGGGTTCACGCCGTTCGCCAACTGCTCCTGCCCGCCACCGCGCACGAAGCCCGACACCAGACGGCCCTTCGAGACCATGTCGATCATCGCCAGCTCTTCCGAGAGCTGCACGGGGTTTTCCCACAGCGGCAACGGATTGCCGAGCATAACGATTTTGACTTTTTTGGTGACGGCGGCGAGCATGGCGGCGAACATGTTCGCGCGCGCCTGCATGCAGAATGGCGCATTGTGATGCTCATTCAGCATGATGCCGTCGATGCCGACTTCCTCGGCGAGGACGTATTGTTCCAGATACTCGTTATAAAGGCGGCTGCCTTCATTCGAATTGAAGTTCGAGTTCGAGAACATCAACGCGGTGGCGCCGTAGTCGAGCCCTGCTTTCGCGTCATAGGCCGACATCGGCTGTTCGGTGAAATACATCAGATGCATCGGTCGGGTCTCCCTGATTGGGTCATCTGCTTGTTCAGGACGCGAGGAAGTCGCTGGTCAGCTTGGCGACGGCGTCGGGCTGGTCCATTTCGGCGAAGTGACCGCAGGCGGCGACGGTTGTCATCGTCGCGTTACGGAGCGCCTTCGTGTACGCGTGGGCGGCGCTGATCGGCACGATGCGATCGTCGTCACCGTGAATGACCAGGGCCGGCGTCCGGACGCCACCCAGCAGATGGGGCAGGGTCTGGCTGTACATGTAGGGCTTCCAGGCCGTGCGGAAGCTCATTTCCCGGCAGACGTCCCATTGTTCAAGCTGGTCGCTCGACACTTCGCCATAGACCGCCGTGAAGGCCGCTTCGTTATGGAAGCCGGCCTGCGGGTATTCGAGGTAGGACACCAGCGCCTGGTCGGCGATGTAGCCTTCCGGCGGCTTGACGCCCATCGGGGCTACCAGCACCAGGCGGCGGTAGCTGGTCGGTGCCTGGCTGGCCATCTCGGCCGCGATCCATCCACCGAAGCCCAAGCCGACCAGCGACGCGTCCTTGATGTCCAGGTCGGTCAGAAGCCACGCATACATTGCGGCCATGTCGCGCGGGCTGCGGAGCCATTCCGGACGCTCGGACTTGCCCCAGCCGGGATGATGCGGGACGATCACGTCGTATTTCGCCGCCAGGGCGTCATAGAAGGCCAGGCTGTCGGGCGTGCCGATGTCATGATGCAGCACCAGGACGGCAGGGCCCTTGCCGGCGCGCTTCAGATACATCTTGGTGCCGGCGATGTCCCGGACCGTTTCGGTCCATGCCACGCTCATGCTCTTTTCCTCTCCGTTTGCTCTCGCCGCAGGTTACCCGCTGGTAGGATGGGCTGTCGAGTGACGCGGGCAAGACAGGCGGTGAACCGTTCAATGCACAAAACGCTATCACGCCCACGCGGCTTTCCAAAATTTCCGGGTGGATGCGGCGGGGCATCGCATCAGGCTCCTTTTCGTCCTGGGCGGGCCTGACCCGCCCATCGCCGGGGGCTCTGGCGGTTGAGATGCAGCGCAACCGCCACCGTTGGCGTCCTTGGCGATGGCCGGGTGGAGCCTCCGCGGGCCAAGTGCACCGATCCAACGACCGTCCCGCCGTTTTGCGCCGATCCAAGCCCGGGCTATCATCCCCTCACCTGATTCCAGACTGGATCGCACGCCATGAAACTGTCCGAGATCGCCCAGGTGATCCGCAGCAAGAACGCCGGACCCAGGCGCCTTACGCTCGATGTCATGTTCGCCTCCGACGCGGACTACCAGCGCGTGGCGCAGTCGCCGGCGTTCAGCCGGGAGAACCTCGGCCGCCTGTATCGCGTGTCGCCCGAGGCGGTGACGGTGATCCCCTATCCCGTCGGGCGGGCGATCAAGATCGTCATGGCGCGCACCATCATGGCCGGTGATCCCGGTGACTTCGACGTCTACGGCGCGCAGCAGCACGCGCCCTTGCTGGGGATCGAGATATGAGCGCCTCGGGCCGCGTCATCGCGGAGATCCGTCGTACCCGCCGTCCGATGCGCTTTCTCGGCGCGTCCGGGCAGTTGGGCTATGGCATTCCGACCCCCGCCTTCAATGCCGGGCTGGAACGCAAGCCGGACCTGATCGGCTGTGACATGGGCTCGATCGATATCGGGCCGACCTATCTGGGCAAGGGGGAGATGGCGACCTCTCCGGAAGCCACGCGCCGTGACCTGCGCAAGGTGCTGCTGGGCGCGCGATCCCTGGACGTGCCGCTGGTGATCGGGTCGGCTGGATCGGCCGGCGCCGGTCCGCATCTGGATGCGACTCTGGCGATGATCCGGGAGATCGCGGCGGCCGAGGGCCTGCATTTCCGCATGGCGGTGATCCGTGCCGACATGGACCGGCCGATGCTGCTGGAAGCCAACAAGGAAGGCCGCCTGGTCAGCTTCGACGACATGCCGGCGCTGACCGAGGCGGATATCAACGACGCCTCCCAGATCGTGGCCCAGATGGGCATGGGGCCGTTCCGGCGCGCCTTGGCCGCGGATGTGGACGTGATCATCGCCGGGCGGGCGTGCGACACGGCGATCTTCGCCTCCCTGCCGTCGATGCTGGGTTTCCCGACCGGGCTTTGCGTCCACATGGCCAAGATCATCGAATGCGCGTCCTTGTGCTGCGTGCCGGGTGGGCGGGATTCGATCCTGGCGGAACTGGACGACACCGGCTTCGTGCTGGAAAGCATGAACCCGGAACGGCGCGCGACGCCGACCTCGGTCGCCGCGCACAGCATGTATGAGCAGTCCGATCCCTTTACCGTTGTTGAACCGGAAGGGATGCTCGACCTGTCCAAGGCAAATTATGAGGCCGTGGATGATCGCCGCACCCGCGTCTCGGGCGCGGTCTGGCGCGACACCACCGATCCGACGCTGAAGCTGGAAGGCGCGTTGAAGATCGGAGAGCGCGCGGTGCTGCTGGCCGGTTCCGCCGATCCGCGCTTCATCGCCTCGATCAAGGGGCTGTTGCCGAAGTTCACCGAACTGGTGCGCGAACTGGTATGTGAGGACCAGCCGCAGGACTATACGTTGCGCTTCCGGGTCTATGGCATCGACGGCGTCCGCATGGTCGCACCCGAGAATGAGGCGCCACCCGGCGAAGTCTTCATCATGGGCGAATGCATCGCGCCCACGCGGGAGCGGGCATCAGAGGTCGTGCGGACCTGCAAACAATACCTTCTGCACTACGGCTATCCGGGGCGGCTATCCACCGCCGGCAACCTCGCCTTCCCCTTCACCCCGCCCGAGGTTTCACTCGGTTCGGCCTATCGTTTCAACGTCTACCATCTGCTGCGGACGCAAGACACCGACACGATCTTTCCTATGACGGTGGAGACGCTGTAGCGGGCAGCCGCAGCCCCAGGCGTTCCAGGCGGGGCAGGACCTCCTGCACGAAATAGGGAATTTCCTTGAGGTAATCGACGAACGCGACCGTGCAGCCCGCCAGGCCGGTCGCGCTCATGCGCGCCATCTCTTCCGCCACATCGTCGGGGGAGCCAACGAAGGGGTAGGACCCCGGATAGGCGCCGTCATATCTGTGCTGGCCCTGGCGGGTGAAACGGTTCTCAAACGGGCGGGCGATCACCTGGTTGCCGCTGCCGACGGTGGCGCCACGGTTTGATCGGTAATAGGCCTGCCCGTCGGTGTCGGCCATTTCCTCGGCGAAATAATGGAAGAAGTCCTCGGCTTCCTTCCGGGTCGGGCGGCAGACGACATGGCCCATGGTGAAGACCGAAATCGTGCGCTTGTGACGCGCCATATGTTCGGTCACGTCGGCGAGCATGGTCGGCACCTGGTCGAGTTCGGTGACGTTCAGGAACAGCACATCCGCGGCACGCGCGGCAAAGTCGCGGCCGCGGGGGGAGAAGCCGGCCGACATCACCGGCGGCCAGGGGCGCTGGATCGACACCGGATCGGTCTGGCAGCGTTTCAGGTCGAAGAACTTGCCCTTGAAATCAAACTCCGGCCCGCCTTCCAGCATGCGCGACCAGATCTCGAACCATTCCTGGCCGTGGTCATAGCGGGTGTCGGGGTCGATGGTGACGCCGTGCAGGTCGAACTCCGCCTGGTTCCAGCCGCAGACGATGTTCAGGCCGGCGCGTCCGTGCGTCACGTGGTCGATCGTCGCCATGGCCTTGGCGCCGAAGGCGGGCGTGATCAGCGGCACATGGACGGTGCAGAAGATCGCGATCCGCTTGGTGACGGCGCCGAGGGCCGCGCCATGCGTCAGGGTTTCGTAGGACTTGCCGTAGACGTTGGCTTTCCCCTGGTAGCCGCGCCATTTCGCGACCGGAAGAATGAACTCCAGCCCCGCGTCATCGGCGATCCGCGTCATCGCGACGATGTCGTCCCAGTTCGCGCGCCAGCGCTCAGGCGCCAGGCTCATGGTCAAGCCGCCGTCGCAGTTGGCGCTGAAGATGCCCAGCTTGAAGCGGTTGGCGGAAAACAGGGGATTGCGGGCGCGGGTTTCGTGCATCGGTATCAAAATCCGTAGAGGCGGGCGGGGTTGTCGACCAGGATGCGTTGGCGCACCGCGGGATCGGGCACCCAGGCCATGAACTGATCGAGGAAGCCGGTGGTGTCCGGCATCGGCTCGATCTGCGGGTGCGGCCAGTCGGTCCCCCAGACGCAGCGGTCCGGCGCGCGGGCGATCAGGGCCTGGACATTGGCCGCGACGTCGTCCCAGGGCCGGCCGGCGGAGGAGGCGCGATAGGAACTGGTCTTCAGCCAGGCGCGCCCGGAATCCAGCAACCGCAGCAGCGCCTGGAACTGCGGATGATCCAGCCCGAGGCCGGATTTCACCCCGCCGCAGTGGTCGATCACGACCTCCACCGGCAGACGGGCGAGCAAGGGGGCCACGGCTTCCAGCTTCTCGCCTTCCGCATAGATCTGGATGTGCCAGCCCAGCGGGGCGAGGCGGCGGGCGAGGGTTTCCAACTGATCCTCGGGCGTGCCGTTGCCCGAAACCATGTTGAACCGCGCGCCGCGGATGCCCTGGTCGTGCATGCGGCGCAGCGCGGGTTCGTCAAAGCGGTCATCGACCACAACCACGCCGCGGGCGCGGTGAGGGCCGAACTGGCGGATCGCGTCCAGGGTCACGGCATTGTCGGTGCCGGACACGCTGGCCTGGACGACGACCATGCGTTGGATGCCCAGCGTCTCGGCCACCGCCAGGTAGTCGGGCACCAGCGCGGCCGGCGGGTCATAGGTCCGGCCGGGGCTGAGCGGGAACCGGTCATAGGGGCCGAAGATGTGGAAATGGCAGTCGCAGGTCAGGGCAGGGGCTTTTTCCCTGGGCTGGCTGGGTGCTTGCATGATCGGCTCCCGGTTAAGGGGGACGGGGGCGCGCGCCCCCGTCCGGTCCGTCAGTCGTAGGCCAGGGCGATCGTCTCGGCGATCAAGGCCGGGCGGTCGGAGCCTTCGATCTCGATCTGGTTCTCGTAGAACAGCCGCACGCCGCCGGCGATATCCTCGACCTTCAGCAGCTTCTGGCGCAGCCGCACCCGCGATCCGACGGGGACGGGAGAGGTGAAACGCACCTTGTTCGACCCGTAGTTGATCCCGCGGGAGCGGTTCTTGATGTCATGCGTTTCCCCGCCCAGGCCGGCGACGAGCGACAGGGTCAGGAACCCGTGCGCGATGGTCTTGCCGCCGGGCATCTCGGTCTTCGCCCGTTCGACGTCGACATGGATCCATTGGAAGTCGCCGGTCGCCTCGGCGAACTTGTTGATGCGATCTTGGTCAATCGTCATCCAGCTGCTGACGCCGAGTTCCTGTCCCACCAGGGCCTTCATCGCGCCGGGGCTTTCTACCGTGAGCATGGGCGTTCCCTTCCTGCCGTGTTGCGTTACGGCGGCACACTACAGCCGGCGCGGGCGGTGTGAAGGGGCTTTAGCGGCGCGCCTGCGCATAGTCCCACAGGGTGAAATTAAAGTCCTGTCCGGCGCGTCCCTTGTGGCAGGTGAAGCAGTTCTCGACCGGCCCCGGGTTGCGCGCGCCGGTCGCGGTGAAGCGGGCATATTCCCATTCGCCGTTCCGCTTTTCCTCTGCATAGCCGACGCCCCAGCCCTTGCGCTTTTCCTGCACCGCGACGGCCAGGATCGGGGCCAGCGGGATGAACCGGCCCTGCTGGTCCAGCATCGGCGCGCCGTCGGGGCCGAGTTTGGCGGCATGATCCTCCATGATCAGCACGGTGCCGTCGGGGGAGGGCTCCCCCTTCTTCGCCGCGTCGAAGGCCTCGGGGCTGGCATACATGATCCGGATGATCTTCCGGTCCGGCTTGTCGACCACCGAGTAGCGGACGAAGCGGGCCTGGTAGTCCGCCGGCAGGGCGACGTTTTCCGGCCCGGGGGTATAGGCCGGCTGGGCCACGACGGGTCCCGACAGCAGGACGGCGAGGGACAGCAGTGGCGGCAGGGTGTTGCGCATCATGGAAGCCTTCCTCGGTCTTGTTATGGGCTTGCGCCTCGATGGGGCCGGGCCGCGCGGGCGCTTGCGGCCATCGGTGCAATTCGGCCTATCCCGGCACGGAAACGCAAGGAAATAGGTGCCGGGACCTTGCAAATGTTATTGCAAACGCATGAGTATCCTGTTGATATTCCCGTAGTGTTGGTGGCATGCGGGAGAGAATACGATGGCATACAATTTGAAAAATACACCGATATGCTTTGGACTGCCCATGTATTCAAAAGTGTGCATTTTGGCGTGCCTGTGCATCATGGGCCTGGCGCCGTCGGCCGAGGTCAGCGCCGCCACCATCACACGGACCTTCACTTTCACCGCCTCGAACTTCGCCGGACCGGCGCCGGTTGATCCGCTGGCCGGCTCCTTTACTATCACCTGGGACACCGATGTCGACACCACCGACACCACCACCGGCATCCTCCTCAACGCCCTGAACGTCCCGCTCGGCTCCGCGATCGGCTTTGCCTACGTGGCCGCCACGGACGAAATGGCGATCGGCGGCATGGATGGCGGGGTCGGGCTGCTGTCGTCCTGGGTCGATGACCTGTCGATCGTCTTCACCCAGGCCTCGGGCACGCCGGTCGGGGGAGAGGTCTATTATTCCGTCGCCGGCTCCCCCAGCATCTTCCATGCGAGCCTGGACACACTCGACATCCCCGAACCGGCCTCGATGCTGCTGCTGGGCGGGGCGCTGCTGGGCCTCGGGGTCGTCGGCCGGCGCCGCACATCCTGAATTGCCCGCCTCCGCGCGCCCGCGTAGTCTTGCGCGCAGGAGGATACCGCCCATGGACGCCGAGAAGATGTCGAAGCGGCAGGCCGCTTTCCGGGCCGATTTCCGCACCCGCATCGCCCCGCTGTATTTCGGCTGGGCGCATGTCGCGCTGATCTACACGCTGGGCTTCGCCGCCATCTGGTACTGCGCCCGCCAGATCAGCGCCCCGGCCTGGTACGAGTTCCTGGTGATCCCGGTCGCCTTCGCGATCTCCAACACGTTCGAGTGGTGGATCCACCGCTACATCATGCATCGCCCGGTCAAGGGCTTCATGGGCATCTACAAGCGCCATACCCTGGCGCATCACCAGTTCTTCACGGAAGTCGAACCGACGATCGACAACACCCGCGACTTCCGCATCGTCTTCTTCCCGCCCTATGCGCTGGTCGCCTTCATGGCCATGTCGCTGATCCCGGCGGCGATCCTGGGCGCGGTCGGGCTCGCTAACGCTGGCTGGCTGCTGCTGATCACCAATGTCGGCCTGTACTTGAACTACGAGCTGTTCCACTTCTGCTGCCACGTGAAGGACGACCGGATCGTCCGGCATATCCCGCTGATCAACTCGATCCGCCGCCACCACATCGCGCACCACAACACCGCGATCATGATGGAGCGGAACTTCAACCTCACCTACCCGATCGCGGACTGGTTCTTCGGCACCTCCGATCTGAAATGCGGCCTGCTGACCCATATCTTCAACGGGTATGACAAAAGCCACGTCCGCACCGACCTGAAGAAGGTCCGCAACACGACCGACGACGTGCGCGTGGGCCGGATCACGCGGGCCGCGGCGGAATGATCCCGGTTTCGCCGCGCGGGAAGATCAAGACCGGCAAGGCCAGCCTGGTCGGAGGCATCGCCGTCGCCATCGCCGCGTTCGCGCTGTGGGCCGTCATCACCCGCGAACTCGGCGCCGACACGATGCCGTGGCTCGTGCTGGGGCTGGCGGTATCCGTCGGCGTGGGTGCCTGGATCCGCATCGCTGACCTCTGACCCAAGGCTTTCCCGATGCCCCATCCCGCCCTCGCCCGCGCCGAGGCCTTCGCCGCCGCCCATGGCCTGCGCCTGCCGATCCTGATGGCGCCGATGGCGGGGGCCTGCCCGGCGTCGCTGGCCATCGCGGTTGCCAATGCCGGAGGCATGGGCGCCTGCGGGACCCTGCTGATGCAGCCCGACGCCATCCGCGCCTGGGGCCAGGAAGTCCGCGCCGCCGGAAATGGCGCCTTCCAGTTGAACCTCTGGATCCCCGACGCCCCGCCCGAACGCGATCCGGCGCGGGAAGCCGCGGTGCGCGATTTCCTTGGCCATTGGGGCCCCGCCGTCCCACCCGAGGCCGCCGATGCCATGCCCCCCGACTTCGCCGCCCAGTGCGAGGCGATGCTGGAGGTCGGGCCGCCCGTCATCTCCTCCATCATGGGCGTCTATCCGCCCGACTTCGTCGCCCGGATGAAGGCAAGCGGCATCCGTTGGTGGGCCAATGTCACGACGGTGGCCGAGGCGCGCCAGGCCGTCGCCGTTGGCGCGGACGCGGTGATCGCCCAGGGGATGGAGGCCGGTGGTCATCGCGGCGCCTTCGATCCCGCCCGGGCCGAGGTCGCGCAGATCGGCCTTTTCGCTTTGCTGCCCGCCGTCGTGGACGCGGTGGATGTGCCGGTGATCGCGACCGGCGGCATCGCTGATGGACGCGGCGTGGCGGCGGCGCTGCTGCTGGGCGCCTCGGCCGTGCAGGTCGGCACCGGCCTGCTCCGCAGCCCCGAGGCGAAGCTGGCCCCTGTCTGGGCGGCCGCCATCGGCCAGGCGAACCCCGAGGACACGCTGGTGACCCGCGCCTTCTCCGGCCGGCCCGGACGATCCATCGCCACGGCCTATGCCCGCGCCGCGACCGCCGGGGACGCGCCGAACCCCGCGCCCTATCCGGTCCAGCGGGCGCTGACCCAGGCAATGCGGGATGCGGGCACGAAGGCGAACGACATCGACCGCATGCAGGCCTGGGCCGGTCAGTCCGCCCGCCTCGCCCAGGCGCGGCCCGCAGGTGAGATCGTTACCTTGTTGTGGGATAACGCTCGCCATCTGTTGGGTTAACGCCCCGTCAGGCAGGAAAGCCTCGATAAAAGCAGCGCCTTTTTCCGGTTGGCGGCCCCGCCTGCGCGCGCGCATTTCTTTCCGCCGTCAACGGTTTCTTTACCTTTTTGCTTGAGTGTCCTGGTCAATACGGACCGGTGCCCCCCATGCGCGCCAGCCCCCTCAAGATCAGGAAGTGCGACGATGTCAAAGGGTTTGCGGTTTGGAATAGGCGCTCGTGTGTTCCTGGCGTTCGGCGCGATCGTGGCCGGGACCGTGGTATCCGGGATCGCGGCCAGCGTCATGCTGTCGCAGATCGGCGGCCATGTCCGGCAGATCGGCGCCGAGAACCTGCCGCAGGTCGTGCAGAGCCTCGAACTACGCGCCAACGTCGGCGCCCTGTTCGCCGCGGTCCCAAGCCTCGCGCGGGCCGAAACTGAAACCCAACGGTCGGATGAATGGTCGCTGCTGGAGAAGCAGCTTGCCGCGGTGAAGGCACATCTGGTCGAACTCGATACGTCGATCGGTGACTCGCCCGCGATGCAGTCGGTCGCCGCACGGGGGGAGGAACTTGCCGCCGCACTGAGCAAGCTGCATGACGCCGTCGGCGACCGCCTGATGGTCGCGGACCAGCGGAGTGAGGCCGTGCGCTCCGTCCGCCGCTCCTTCGATCGGGTGCGGACGACGATCGGTACGGCGATGGAGAAGGTCCAGGGGGAAATCGATCTCGCTTCCATGAACCTCGGCGCCGACGCCGACGTCACGTCGTCCCTGCTGCTGGGCCTGGTTGCCACGCAAATCCCATTGTCCCAGAACCTCGCGGAACTGCGCGGCCTGACCAACCAGGCGCTGAACCTGCTCAACAGCTCCGGCCAGTTGCCGAACCCCGAGGCGGTGGGCGCCGCGCTGCGCGATTTCAAGCTGCTCGATGTGTCCGCCAAGGGCAAGTTGGCCGAGGTCGAGGCCCTGGCCAAGATCGACGGCCTGCGCGCCTCGGTCGAGGCCGTGCTGCTGCGCGGCACCGCCGCCAACAACCTGTTCAACCAGCGCCTGAAGGAACTGAAGGCAATCGACCTCGGCCGCGACGCCATGGCCGAAATCCGCGCCGTCTCCGACAAGCTCGGCGCCGAGGTCGAGGCCGTGGTCGGGCGGATCAGCGAACACACCGAACAAGCCATCGCCGCGTCCGACCGGACGATCCAGACCGGCATCATGATCGTGCTGGTGATCGGCGCGGCGTCCCTGCTGGGCGCCGTCCTGATCGCGACGCTCTATGTCCGGCGCAGCCTGGTCGGCCGGATCGTCGGGTTGCAGCACGCGATGCGGAGCCTGGCCGACGGCGACCTGACCGTGGAGGTCCCGGCCGCGACCGGCGGCGATGAGATCGCGAGCATGGCCGAGACGGTCGCCGTGTTCAAAACCAACGCCCTGTCCGCGCAGCGCCTGCGGGCCGAACAGGAACGGGAGCGGGTGGGACGGGAAGAACGCTCCGTCCGCCTCGAAACCCTCGTCCATGAATTCCAGGCCCAGCTCGGCACCCTCGTGGGGGAGGTCGGCGTCGCATCATCCCAGTTGGATGCCACGGCCAAGGTCATGTCGTCCGTCGCCAGCCAGACAACCGAGCAGACGGCGACCGTCGCCTCGGCGGCCGAGGAAGCCAGCGTCAATGTCGGCACCGTCGCTACCGCAGCCGACCAGTTGGCCGCGTCGATCCGCGAAATCTCCCACCAGGTAGGCCGGTCCACCGAAATCGCCAACCGCGCGACGACGGAAGCGGCGCGGACCGATGCCGTGGTGCGGGAGTTGTCGGATGGGGCACAGAAAATCGGCGACGTGGTTGAGCTGATCACCAACATCGCGAGTCAGACCAACCTGCTGGCCCTGAACGCGACGATCGAGGCGGCGCGGGCCGGAGAGGCGGGCAGGGGCTTCGCGGTGGTGGCCAGTGAGGTCAAGGGCCTGGCCGCTCAGACCACCCGCGCCACCGAGGAGATCGGCCAGCAGATCACCCAGATCCAGGCCGCGACCCGCGATGCTGCGGTCGCGATCAACAGCATCGCCGGGATCATCGGAGAGGTGAGCCACACCTTCACCTCGATCGCCGCGGCCATCGAGCAGCAGGGGGCTTCGACCAACGAGATTGCCCGAAACGTGCAGCAGGCGGCGCATGGGACACGATCGGTAACCGAGACGATCGCCGACGTCAGCAAGGGCGCCAGCGAGACGGGTGCCGCCGCGTCCCAGGTCATGGGCGCCTCCGCCGCCCTCGCCCGCCAGTCCGACAGGCTGAGCGAGGAGGTCGACCGCTTCATAGCCGGCGTAAAAGCCGCATGATCCCAACCACTTCCCCCTCCCCCCTTGAGGGGGAGGGCCGGGGTGGGGGGTAAGCCACCGCACCAGACCGGGGTGTTTCCACCCCTCCCCCTCCCGCAAGGGGAGGGGGAGAAGACCGACCTACCGGATCGGAGAGAACGCGGACGGCATCACGAAGCTGTTCTCCTGCTTCACCATCACGCCCGGCGGATTCCGCGCCGGCCAGTTCCCGCCGGCCGCCGCCGCCGCGCGCACGCTGAACCGCTCATTCGCGTCCTTGTAGGCCCAGATATGGACCCATTTGTTCAGTGCCCCGAACTCGGAATACATCGCGCAGACCAGGGGTGAGAACTTCTGCCGGCCCTCGATCTTCTCCGACCAGCGATCGATCAGCCCGGGGATTGAGCCCGGCGTCAGGGTATACTGCCGGATTTCGAACAGTGGCCCGATGTCGCGCGGTTCCAGCTTGGGGGAGAACGGGGCGGGAACGAACACCTCGCTCTGCTGTGCGACGCAGAATTCGCGGATCGGCGGCGGCCAGCTCGGGTCCTTGACGGCGGCGGAGCGCACATCCGCGCGGTGCTCGAAGCTCTCATAGGCCCAGACATGGATGATCTGGTTCAGCGGCCCGACCTCGGAGTGCCAGAAGGCCGCCAGCTTGGAATGCTTCTCGCGCGCGGGCAAAGCCTCGCCAAAGCGCTTCTCGACCTCGGCCAGCGTGGTCGGTTGCAGCGTGTAGGTCCGCATTTCGATGATCATGATGTACCCTCCCAGGGTTTGGACGAGGCAGGCTAGGACATTCCCGGCCACCGTGGAATGTCCCCCCGGATGCCCTTTCCCCGACGCCGGCCCCGGGGCATAAGCATCGGCAAATGACACCCACCCTCGCTTCCGCCCTGCTTCCGCTGCTGCGCCGCATGGACGCCGAAAGCGCTCATGACCTGGCCCTGCGCGCCCTTCGCCTCGGCCTGGCCGGCGCGTCACGTCAGGCCGACGATCCGGCGCTGGCCATCAACGTTCTGGGGCGTCGGTTTTCCAATCCGATCGGCCTCGCCGCCGGCTTCGACAAGAACGCGGTCGCGGTGCCGGCCCTGATGCGGCTGGGCTTCGGCTTCGTGGAGACGGGGACCGTCACGCCTCGCCCGCAGGAGGGCAATCCACGCCCCCGCCTTTTCCGGCTGGAACCCGATCGCGCGGTGATCAACCGCATGGGCTTCAACAATGGCGGCCTCGAAACCTACCGCCGCAACCTCGCCGCCCTCGCCGATCGCATTGTGCCGTTGGGCGCCAACGTCGGCATCAACAAGGAAGGCGCCGATCCGGCCCGCGACTACCCCGCCCTGATCGCCGCCGTTGGGCCGCATGCCGATTATGTCGTGATCAACGTCTCCTCCCCCAACACGCCCGGCCTGCGGGATTTGCAGGGGGAGGAACGGCTGCGCGAGATCCTGCAAGCCGTCGCGAGCGTGCCCGACAAGCCGCCGATCCTGGTCAAGGTCGCGCCCGATTTGGCGGAGGAAGGCCTGGCCTCGGTCGTGGAAACCTGCGTGGCCGAGGGCGTGCAGGGCCTGATCGTCGGCAATACCACGATCTCCCGCCCGCCCGGGCTGCGGTCGCCGCACCAGAAGGAAACCGGCGGGCTGTCGGGCGTGCCGCTGTTCTCGCTGTCCACCACGATGCTCGCCCGCGCCTTCATCCTCGCCCGCGGGCGGCTGGTGCTGATCGGCACTGGGGGCGTGTTCAACGGGCAGGACGCGCTGCTGAAAATCCGCGCCGGCGCCTCGCTGGTGCAGCTCTATACCGGCTTCGCCTATGGCGGTCCGGCGCTGATCCCGCGGCTGAAACGGGAACTGGCCGCCGCGCTCAAGGAAGCCGGCTTCGCCCGGATCGAGGACGCGGTCGGCACCGCGTCCCGCAACCTGTCAGGACATGGCTAGATGGAACATCTCTCGGGCTTTGCCCCGCTCGCTTCGCGGTATGACGGGTTCGTGCTGGACCTCTGGGGCGTCATCCATGACGGGGTCAACGCGTTCCCCCATTCGGTCGACACGCTCCGTCACCTGAAGGCCGCCGGCAAGCGGACGCTGCTGCTGTCCAACGTGCCGCGCCCGAACGACGCCGTGCGGACGATGATGCGGCGGATGGGCATTCCCGACGATCTCTATACCGACATCCTGACCAGCGGAGAGGCCGTCCGCCGCTCCCTGCATTCTCCGCCGGATGACTGGTGGGCGAGCCTCGGGAAGAAGGTCTTCCACCTCGGCCCGGTGCGGGACAAGCCGGTGCTGGAAGGCTTGCCGCTGATTGAGGCCGCGACGCCCGGGGAAGCCGATTTCGTGCTCAACACCGGGCCCGACGATCACCGCAACCCGAGCGACATGAATGAGTTCGAGGCCGTTCTCCAGGAATGCGCCAAACATCATCTGAAGATGATCTGCGGCAACCCCGACCTGGTGGTGATCCGCGGCGGCGTGCGGGTGCTCTGCGCGGGGTCGCTGGCGGCGCGGTATCAGGAACTCGGCGGCGATGTCCGCTCGGTCGGCAAGCCCGACCCGGCGATCTACCGCCCCGTGCTGGAACAGATGAACCTGCCGATTGATCGCGTTCTGGCCGTGGGGGACTCGCTGCACACCGACATCCCGGGCGCGAGCCGCGTCGGTCTGGCCTCCTGCTGGGTGCTGGACGGCATCCACGGCGCCACGCTCAGCGACGGGGCCGGCGGCTTCGATCGCGCGAAGACCGAGGCCGCGGCGCGCGAAGCCGGCCTGTCCCCGGTCGCCACGCTGCCGCGCTTCGTCTGGTAGGCTGGCTTCCTGTCAGTGCGACAGGAAGATCGGCACTGTCATCGTCCGCAGAAGGGTCTGGGTTACGCCGCCGAACACCAGTTCGCGCGCCCGGGAATGCCCGTACCCGCCGGCGACGATCAGGTCGGCGTTGACGTCGGAGGCATAGGAAAGCAGCGCCTCCCCATCCGGGATGCTGTCGGCCACGGTATGCGCGGCCTCGGCCTTCACGCCGTGGCGCGCCAGATGCAGGCAGATATCGGCCGCCGGCACGTCGCCATGGCCACGGATGCCACTGCGCGGGTTGATCGCCAGGACGGTGACCTTCTGGGCCGATTGCAGGATCGGCATCGCGTCGTTGATCGCGCGAGTCGCCTCCCGGCTGGCGTTCCAGGCGACCAGCACGTGATCGCCGACCACCGGGAAGGTCCCGGCATAGGGCACGGTCAGGACCGGGCGGCCGGCGGACATCAGCGCGGTCACCACGATCTCGTCACTCCGCTCCACCTCCCGCGCGTCGGGATCGTGCGGCTGGCCGACCACGACCAGATCGGAATACCGGGCATGCAGGGCGATCATCTGCCCGCTGCGCCCTTCCGAGACGCGCCATTCATGGGACAGGTCGTTATCCTTGGCGACCTGAAGGAACCGGGCCTCGATCGCCTTGGACTGGTCGAGCAGTTCACCGCGCATCTGCGACACCAGATCAATCCCGCCCGAGGCATAGGGCAGGGCGCCGCCATAGAAGAAGGTCGAGTCCGGTACGTCGACGACGAAGAAGCCGGTCAGATACGCCCCGTGCCGGCGCGCGAGGGTCGCGGCGACCTGCAATCGCGTCTCGGCCCGCGCGCTGGTGTCGAGGTGAACGACGATATCCTTGAGTGCCATTCTGGTCCGCCCCTGTCGCTGATCCAGAGGCCTGCGTGCCAGATCGTGCCCGCGCCCGCGTTGATCTGCGTCATTGGGATGGGCGCCAGGGCTTCACTCCGCCGCGAGGAAGGCGCCAGCGACCGTGAAGGAAATCGTGGTCCCGTCCGACAGGGACACCGTGCGGGCCTTGGGCGCGGGGGTGGCCTCGGTCGGTTGCTCCGCGGCCGAACCGCCGACGGTCGTGCCGTCGCGCCAGGATTCCAGCACGCGGTCGAGGTCGATCCGCGGCCCCGGCGCGCCGAACGCCACCTGCGCCCCGCTGACGCGGCCCGCGCGCGCGTCGAGGTCGGGCAACGACTCGCCGCGATGCAGGACCGCAATCGTGTTGGTCGCGTCGCTTCTTCTGGTTTTCCGCATCTTCTCGCCCCTTGCCGCCGTTGCCGGCCTGATCGTGTATGGCGGAGATAGTCGCGCGAAATCCCTAAGAAAAGGTTAACGACAGGAGAATTTATTCCTGAAAACGCGCTGGCATACTACTGCAACGGAACCGTCAGCCGCAGGCCAGGCGTTTGCAGCGGCCGACGCTCATCCGCGGTCTGGTAGCGGGACCCCGGGGCGAACCCCAGGCTCGTGTCGGGGCGCTCCGAGGAAAAGACCTCCGGGCGCAGCCGTACGGTCTGTGTGGGCGAACGCGGCGCGCGGACGTCAAGGTCCGGCATCGGCGCAAGCTCGGAACTCGGGGCGTTCAAGGGCGGGATCGGCGGCAGGGGCAGATGCTGCGCCAGCGCCGGCAACGGGGCCAGCAGGAAACCAGCCAACAGGAGACGCGTCATCATAGCCCATCCTCCACCGTTCCGCGGGGGCGGATATGCGGGTGCATGCCGCGTCGGTCATCCGAGGGGTTGCCGGCCGCCAGGCCCAGCGGCGCGCCGGCAGATTGCTTCCAGGCGTTGAGCGCCCAGTGAACGGACGGGAAGGCGATTTCGTTCCAGGGGATATCGTCCCACTCGAACAGTGCGACTTCCAGGCTTTCGGGACCCGCGGCGAAGCGGGGTTCGCCATCGCCGCCGAAGCGGGCGCGGAAGATGACCTGGACCTGGCCGATGCGGGCGATGCTGAACACGCCGAGGACGCCGTCGATGGCGATGTCCGCCCCGGCTTCCTCCATTGCTTCCCGCGCGGCACCCTCTTCCACGGTTTCGCCGAGTTCCATGTAGCCGGCGGGCAGCGTCCAGAAACCGCGTCGAGGCTCGATCGCGCGCTTGCACATCAGGATTTTGCCGTCGGTCACGACGACCGATCCGACCACCACTTTGGGATTCTCGTAGGCGACGAATCCGCAGTCCCCGCACACGTTGCGTTCGTGGGTATCGCCGTCTGGGATGGCGCGGACGAAGTTCGTCATGAGGGCAACGTGGCGTGGCACGCCGGGGTAATCAAGCAGGAAGCGCTGTCAGCGACTCGACTCCCCCGAGTCCCGTGGCGATTCGGCAACAGCGTGGCGGGCGCGCAACCGCCTCGGGATCAACCCGGATCGCAGACCGGGAAGGGCTCCGCCAGTTCCACCGCGCGCGCCGCCCGCAGCACCAGGTCGTCCCGGTGCTGGGCGGCGGCGATCTGCACGGAGTTTGGCAGCCCATCCGCCCGTAGCCCCATCGGCACGGTGATGGCGGGCTGGCGGGAGATGTTGAAGGTGAAGGTCCAGGGCGCCCAGTCGTTCCAGAGCGCGCGGATCGGATCGGTGGTTGGCGCGTCGGCCAAGGGCGGCGGACCTGGTACGGTCGGGCACAGCAGCAGGTCGAAGCGCTGATGCAGGCGGGCCATGGCATGGCCGGTGGCGGCACGGGTGGCCTCGGCGTCCATGAACTCGACCGCCGTCATGCCGCCCAGGGTCCGCGCGACCTCCAGGATGCCGGGGTCGAGCAGGCCGCGCAGTTGTTCGGGCGTTGCGGCGACCAGCCGAGCCAGGGCGGCGCCCCAGACGCGGCTGAAGACGACGCTGGTGTCGGGAAGGTCGGGTTCGGCCTGTTCGACCAGGGCGCCGGCATCGGCGAGTACCGAAGCCGCCCGCTCCACAGCCACGATCCCGTCGGCGTCGACCGGCGCGTCGAAGCCCGGGCGGTTCAGCACGCCCACCGTCAGGCCGGCCACCCCGGCCTCGATCCCGTCACGCCAGTCCCGCCCGTCATCGGGCATGCAGAACGGGTCGCGGATGTCGTAGCGCGCCATGGCGGAGAACATCAGCGCCGCGTCCCGCACGGTCCGCGTCATCGGCCCGGCGCAGGAGACGGAGGCGAAGGCGCTGGTCGGCCATTGCGGAATGCGGCCATAGGTTGGCTTCAGCCCTACCAGCCCGCACCAGGCGGCGGGGATACGCACCGAGCCGCCGGCGTCGGTGCCGGCATGCAGCGGCCCGAAGGCCGCCGCCCCGGCTGCCCCCGCGCCCGAAGACGAGCCGCCTGGCGTATGGGCGATGTTCCACGGGTTGCGGGTGATGCCATGCAGGGGGCAGTCGCCGGGGGATTTCCAGCCGAACTCGGTCGTCGTGGTCTTGCCGATCACGACCGCGCCGGCGGCCTTCAGGCCCATGACCATCGGGGCATCGTCCGGGACTGGAGCGGGATCGGTGGTGCGGCTGCCGCGCCGTGTCGGGAAGCCGGCGACGTCGATCAGGTCCTTGATGGTGACCGGCACGCCGTCCAGCGGTCCGATCGGCCGCCCCGCCCGCCAGCGCGCAGCACTTTCCCCGGCGGCGTCCAGCGCCCGCGGGTTCATCACGGCGAAGGCGTTCAGGCCCGGGTTCAACCGCGCCACCCGCTGCGTAACAGCCTGCAAAACCTCCACCGGGCTCAAGGCTCGGCGGGCGAACAGGCCGATCATCTCTTCGGCGGTCAGAAGGGCGGGGTCCGATCCGGGCATCGCGGGCTCTTTCGTTCACGCGTGATTCCGGCGCAGCATGGCGGCGGTCGGCACCGGAGGGAACCCCGCATGAGCGAGCAGAAGCAGGAACCATGGCAGTGGCCCGAAGCAACCTGGCGAGAGATCGTCGGGCGGGCGCGGGCGGGGCGCAGCCTCGCACCCAAATCCTGGCCGAACGGCGCGCGCTGCGCCGTGGCGCTGAGCTTCGACGCGGATCACGAGACGATC
>CANJSR010000030.1 GCA_947476855.1 Acetobacteraceae bacterium | reverse complement strand
CGCTCGATACATGACCCTGGAAACCATCGCCGGCCTGAGCGATGATCCCGTCATCGGCTTGCCAGAAATGGTGATCTGATCAGCCTGACCCTCAAGGGGAACCGACAACGGGCACACAGCTGTTACACCACGCATCGGGACACGATCAACAAACACGCGCCTGACGCCTCGACCCCGCGGCTGGGACTGGCTACGCTCTCTCGATCACTCAGCGAGAGGCCCAGCATGACCTACGTCGCCCCCAATTCGGTGCAGGCTCGTGACATTGCCAGCATCGTCCATCCCCAGACAAATCTGGTGCAGCACCTCGAACTCGGCCCGATGGTCATCGGTCGCGGCGATGGGTGTCGTATCTACGATGATAATGGCACCGAGTATATCGACGCCGCCGCCGGCCTGTGGTGCGCCTCCCTCGGCTATGCCTCCGAACGCCTCGCCCGCGTCGCCTACGAACAGATGCGGAAGCTCGGCTACTATCACCTCTATCGCGGCACGACGAACGAACCGGGTGTCGACCTGGCGGAAAAGCTGCTGTCGATCGCGCCTGTCCCCATGAGCAAGGTGCTGTTCCAATGCTCGGGGTCGGAAGCGAATGACACGGCCCTGAAGCTCGTGTGGTACTACCACCATGCGATCGGCAAGCCGGAAAAGCGCAAGATCATCGGGCGCAGTATGGGATATCACGGCAGCACCTCGGCCTCGATCAGCGCATCCGGCAAGCCCGACATGCACGCCGATTTCGGGCTGCCTTTCCCGGGCTTTTTGCACACCGAATACCCGCACTACTACCGTCACCACATCGATGGAGAGAGCGAGGAGCAGTTCGCCACCCGCCTCGCCGACTCCCTGGAACAACTGATCCTGCGGGAAGGCCCTGAAACCTGCGCGGCGTTCATCGCCGAACCCGTGATGGGCGCTGGCGGCGGCCTGACCCCGCCCCGCACCTATTGGGAAAAAATCCAGGCCGTCATCCGCAAGTACGACCTGCTGTTCATCGCCGATGAGGTGATCTGCGGCTTCGGGCGTACCGGCAACATGTGGGGCAGCCAGACCTACGACCTGAAACCGGACATGATCTCCTCGGCCAAGGCGCTGTCGGCGGGGATGCAGCCGATCTCGGCCACCATCATCAACCAGCGCGTCTTCGACGCCATGCTCGACGAGAGCCGAAAGCTCGGCAATTTCGCCCATGGCTACACTTATGCCGGCCATCCGGTGACGACGGCCGTCGCGATGGAAACGCTGCGTATCTACGACGAAATGGACATGATCGGCCACGTCCAGCGCGTCGGACCCTATCTGCAGTCCGCCATTGGCAAGTTCGCTGACCATCCTCTGGTGGGAGAGGTTCGCGGCGTCGGCCTGATGACGGGGATCGAGATGGTCGCTGACAAGACAACCCGCGCGCAGTTCAGCCCGACCCGGAAGGTGGGCGCGACCGTGGACAAGCACGCCCGGGCCAACGGCCTGATCACGCGCTTCGTCGGGGATCGGATTGCGTTCTCTCCGCCGTTGATCATCACCGAGGAGGAAATCGACCAGGTCGCCGAACGCCTCGGCAAGGCGCTGGATGCGACCTGGGCGGAACTCCGCACGCAGTAAACGACGATCGGGATCGGCTGGGCCTAGGCCGATCCCGTCACTTCGCCGCCAGAGCGATTTCCCGGAACAATCTGGCTGGCAAGCCTCCGCCGACGACGTTCTTCATGGGGCGGTTGTCGTCGTTGCCGAACCAGACCCCGATCATTTGGCCGTTGGACGCGCCGATAAACCAGGCGTCCCGGAAATCCTGCGTCGTCCCCGTCTTTCCTGCCACCCTTACCCCCGGCACCGCTGCCGCTCGGCCGGACCCGCGCGTGACGACGGCCCCCAGCATGCGCGCCATCATCGCCGCCTGATCGGAACTGATCACCGGAGGCAGGTGGGGCGCCATACCGCGCTCGAGCCCAAACGGCTCCACCCGGCGGCCTCCGTTGAAGAAGGGGGCATAGGCCGCGGTCAGGTCCAGTAGCGTGACCTCTCCGGTTCCCAGTGCCAGCGAGGCGTCATTCGGCAACGGGTCGTCCAGCCCGAGACGGCGAGCGACCGCGATCATGCCTTTGGGACCACCGTATTGGAGGAGGAGACGGACCGAGACGGTGTTGACCGATTGGGCGAGCGCTTCCTCCAGAGAGATTTCCCCCAGGAACCGATGTTCGTGATTGCGAGGGCTCCAGTTGCCAATGCGGATGGGGGCATCCAGCACCAGGTCGTCCGGGCTCATTCCATGCTCCAGCGCTGCCAGCCAAACGAAGGGTTTGAAAGCTGATCCGGGTTGCCGGCGGGCGAGGGTGGCGCGGTTGAACGAACTCTCCCGGTGGTTCCGCCCACCGACCAGGGCCCGCACGGCACCGGTTGCGGCGTCCATGACCACGATGGCGGCCTGGGTCGCGCCACCCGCGACACCCGGACCATCCAGCATGGCGACCAGACGCGCCTCGGCCGCTGCCTGCAGGCGGTTGTCCAGGGTGGTGCGAATGACCGCATCCTGGTTCTCGGGGACTGACGTGCTGGCCCGGTCGGCGATCCAGTCGGCAAACCAGCCAGGACCGGTGCGGGGAGCGGTGGCGAAGGCGATCTGGTCCATAGCGGCCTGGGCCTGCGCCTCGGTGATCGCGCCGGTATCCGCCATGGCGGCCAAGACCTCCTTGGTTCGGGCGGTGGCGGCCGAGGTGCTGGTGTTCGGGTTGAAGCGTGATGGCGCGCGGGGCAGGCCGGCCAGCAGTGCCGCCTGCCAGAGGTTCACCTTGCGGGCGGAGACGCCAAAGAACAGCTTCGACCCCGCATCGACGCCCCAGGCGCCAGCACCCAGGTAGACACGGTTCAGGTAGATTTCGAGGATTTCCTGCTTGGTGAATCGTTCCTCCAACCAGAGCGTCAGAATCAGTTCCTGCATTTTGCGCCGGAACGTGCGGGCGTTGGACAGGAATAATGTCTTGGCAACCTGCTGGGTAATGGTGGAGCCGCCTTGCACCACCCGCCCCGCGTGGAAGTTGACCCAGGCTGCGCGGGCCAAGCCAATCGGGTCGACGCCAAAATGGTACCAGAAGCGCCGATCCTCTACCGCGACCAGGGCGGCGGGCAGAGCTGCCGGCATGTCGGAGAGCCGAAGCGATTCTCCCACCACATCCCCGAACGTCGCGAAAGTCCGTCCGGTGCGGTCCTGCAGCATCAGGCTGGGGCGGCGGATGGTGTCCAGCGCGGTATCCGGCCGGGGCAGGTCATGGGCAAACCACAGCAGCACGCCCGCGACCGCCAGAGACCCCCAGATGGTCAGAATCACCATCCACTTCACCAGGAACCGACCCCAGCGGCGGCCTTTTGCTTTGGCACGCAGGGTACCCAAGTCAGCGTCACGCCCAGCGGCCCGGGTGGGGGTGAGGGCGGCCTCCGCGGATCGGCGGGCCGGGGTGGTTTGGCGGGTGGGACGAGCCATTGCCCGGACTGCCTAACACGCCATCGCGGCAAAATCCTTCTCTTGCGATGGCGAAGGCCGTTGCGCAAAGTCGCGGCAGTCGCACGCGAGGGAGTTCGCATGAAGGGCCTGTTCATGGATGCCGTTGACGGTCTGGCGACCGTCTTCCACAACGTCGTGCGGCCGACCGACCCGCCGGTCGATATTCATGAGGAAACCACCACGATCACGGCCGACATGCTGCCGAGCCTGCTCGCCGGATATGACTTCGTGCTGGACGACCATTCCCAGTTGCCGACCGAGGCGCTGCGGCTCTGCAAGGACCTGAAGCACGTCATTTTCCTCGGCACCGGCGCCCGGAGCTACATGAACCCCGAGGAACTGGCCGAGCTGGGAATCACCGTCCATATCATCAAGGGTTACGGGGATACGGCCGTCGCCGAACACAGCGTCGCCCTCATGTGGGCCGCGGCGCGTGGAGTGGCGGGGATGGATGGCGCCATGCGCCGGGGCGAGTGGCCGCGGACGGAAGGCATGGAGCTGACCGGTAAGACCATCGGCCTGCTGGGCTTCGGCGGGATCGCGGCCGAGGTCGCCCGCATCACAGCAGGATCGGGTATGCGGGTGCTGGCCTGGAACCGGACCCCCAGGACCGCACCGAACGTTACCTTCGTCGATCTGGATACGCTGCTGGCCGAGAGCCATGTCCTTTCCCTGCATCTGTTGTTGAACGACGAAACCCGCGGCTTTCTGTCGGCTGAACGGATCGCCCGGATGCGCACCGGCACGATTCTGGTGAACACAGCGCGCGGGGCGATCGTCGACGAGGCGGCGATGATCGCGGCCCTGCGCTCTGGCCATCTGCGCCACGCCGCCTTGGATGTGTTCAATGTGGAACCCCTGCCGGCTGGCCATGTGCTGACGACGCTGCCGAACGTGACCGTGACCGCCCACAGCGCCTTTCGGACGCCCGAGGCAAGCGACAATCTGATCCGGTGCGCGTTGGATATCGCCTGTACCCTCCCGCGCTGATAAAAACCTTCCCGGCCGGTGCCCGCCTGGCGGAATGGTAGACGCAGCGGACTTAAAATCCGCGGTCGTGAGACGTGGGGGTTCGAGTCCCCCGGTGGGCATGGTCACCCCATCGAGGCGCCCGGTATCGGCCACACAGGTCAAGGCCATTCCACCCTGATCCATCGCAAGACCCATCACCTGACGAAAGAAGCTGCCCGCTCATGAACCACATCGGCCGAAAGCTGCGCGGAAGAGTAGACTTACTCTCAAAAGAGAAGATTCAAGGATGGGCTTTTGATGAAAGTGACCCTGAGGGTTATGTGGATATCTCTGTTTACGTCGACGAACAGCGCATAGCTCAGGTTCGCTGCGACGTAATGCGCCGTGATCTTCTGGCCGCCGGCACATTCGGGACCGTGGGCCACGGTTTTGAGTACCGATTTGAGCCACCTTTGGATATCTCCGGCAATCGCAGGGTGACCGCCCGTTTCGCGGCATCCGGCCGGATGCTGGATCGCGGCGACATGATGCTGCCCGAGGGGGCAGCGCCCACCGCGCCCGATTTCGGCAAGACTCTTCCGCCCGCCTTTCCCGTGCTGCCGGCGCCGAGGGAGCCGCGCGATTGGTTCAATCTGCTCACGCTGCTTGAGGATAAGCAGGGGCTTTATAACCTACTTGCCCGGTGTGACATGTCAGGCCGCCGGATCGACCAGGTTCTGTTCAGCGTGTTCGGTGACAGCCGGCCCGAGACCCCGAAGGTTGAGGCGTGGAACGCCGGTCTGGCGCGTGAAACGGCCTATGAGGCACTGACCTCCACGGCCTTCCAGAAGAACGTCAAAGATCTGCTTTTGAATGCTTTTCCGGAAAAGAAGCGCCGGTTTTTCATCCATGTCCCGAAATGCGCGGGCACCGATCTGTCGGCCCACCTGTCGGCCCGTTTCCCGGCGATTCACCAGTCGCTGACCAGCCGGGACTACTCCTCCCAACACCGGCTGTTCGGAGAGCTGGCCCAACTTATCCGCATTATCCCGTTCTTCGATTTCGTCCTTGTGCATGGACACATGAATCTGGGGGATGTCCTGGAGGCCAGGCTGCTCCGCCCTGTGGATGAGATGTTCACGACCCTCCGGAACCCGATCGACATCACGCTGTCGCAGACGAACTACATCCTGACCCGGATCATGCAGGATGCTGAACGGGGCGCCTTTGGGCCCGACTCCCGCACTTGGCTGCATGCGCTGGGGCTGGATGTCGCACCCGCCGACGTGACCCGGCCGATGCTGGATGACCTGCGCCTGTCGCTGCTGCGCGACGGCTCGATCAACCGACCCGACACGATGTGTGAGTGGTTGGGCGGCGGCGATGCGCAGGAGGTCGTGGACCGCCTGTCCGAACTGGATGCCGAGGTGACGACGACCCGCCACTATGCCGGCTGGCTCGCTGGACGGTGGCAGATCCAGAGTGGGACGCGGCGGAATGAGTCCGTGCCTTTCCTGAAGCAGGAGGATCTCGGTCCGGCCGATCTGGACTACCTTCACGATATCTCGGTCCAGGATCGGAAGCTGTATGCCGAGGTCGAGAAGCGGATTGACGATGCCGGCTCCTCCTGGGCGTTTATGGGGCGTTCCAGCAAGGCTGCATGATCGCCGAAGGGCTGCCGAACCTCTCGCCAATCCGGCAGCCCAGGTGCTGATATGACCTGTATTCATTCAATGCAGGTCAAAGGACTCGATATTTCAGACTGAAATACCCTATGCGAGCAACGGGCATGTCATATGCCCGGCATCTTCGGTTGTTTGAATGACATCAATGACGGATATCACAATATAGCCCTGATATATTACGGGAGAATACGACGTCCAGAATGGTGTTGGTTTCCAACCGATTTCCCGTGCCCGGTGACCGCAATCCAGCCCTCCGGGGGGACTGGCCGCCGCCCTCTCCAATGCCCTGATCTGGGTCCTTGACTAACAATTGCTGACGGTTGGCCATTCGCTGCACGAGCTGGGAGTGAAGGAGCAGATCTGGTTCTTCCTGCACACGCCCTTTGTGCCGTCACAGATATTCCAGGCTCTGCCACGAGCCGCCTAATTGCTTGACGCACTGTGCGCCTGTGACGTGATCGATTTCCACACCCAGGGCTATAGGGATTCCTACCTGCAATGCGTGACAGAGCTGGATCGGGCCGTCGGTGACGTGAATGGCTGGTATTCCGAAGGCGACTGAACCCCGATCCGCCACAT
This sequence comes from Acetobacteraceae bacterium, assembly GCA_947476855.1. Next base: position 12,760 of record CANJSR010000030.1, on the reverse strand, counting down.
GGCACGCGCGGTGGGCAGGTCCATCCTGGCCGGCTACTACCGCCTGGCGCGTCTGGGGATCCTGACCCCGCTACGCGTCAGGATAAACTTGGTGGCAAAAGAATTCGTGGCCTCCCAGAACCAGACCTATCCGTGCGTGCTGATCCTGTCCCGGTTCGCCGAGGCCGCCGACAAGTTGCCGGAAGCCCTGACCGTCAACCCGTTCGATATCGAGGAAATCGCCGACCGCATGCACGTGGGCCTGATCATGCCGCTCTAGGAACGTAAGCCCCGTCACAAATCTCTGCAGGCCAGCATCCGCGGGACCTCCGCCCGCCAGTTCTGCCAGACCTTTCTGACAGCGTTGCGTGCCCAGCCGCCGGACAACGGCGACGTTGATGATTGGCCCGCTGAGTCCAATGGGCCGACGGAGCCCACGGGCCACGCGCCGGAACTGGTGGCTCATGTTTGATCAGCCCACGGCCCTGCGCGTTCGTATCTCTGGATACCTTGGCGGAGGGGCGGAGCGCCGCCCTGCATGACGGACCGTATGGGCGCTGCGTCTACCGCTGTGACAACGATGTGGCGGACAACCAAATCGTCCACATTGGCTTCGCCAACGGGATGAACGCCAGCCTGACGGTCAGCGGCTTCACGCGGGAGAACACGCGGACCATTCATCTGATGGGCAGCCATAGAGAGATGGGCGGCAATTTCGCGAGGAACGAGATCACCGTCTCGGACTTCCGGATCGACGACAAGCGCATCAGCCAGTTGATCGTGCCCGGTGACAGCGAACCCGGCGGCGCTTACCTCGCTGGAGGAATCAATCGACAGCCACCTGATAGCCTTCGCCGCCGACGAATCCCACCTGTGTGGCGTGACGGTGCGTCTGCGACCCCGACCCAGGCTGCGCCAGGCTGCAGAATAACCAACTGCCCGTGTGTGGGATGGACGCGCGTCGCGCGGTGCGGCAACACCCGATGGTCATCGCACGCGGAAGGATCAGGCGCATGAAGGTCGGGCTATTTATCAACACCCAGTTTCCCGAGGGCGACAACATCGCAGCTCGTGTCCCCGAACTCGTGCAGCAGGTCCGGGTGGCCCGCCAATCCGGCTTCTCCTCACTATTGTTCCCGCATCACTTCCTGACCGAGCCGTTGCAGATGCTCCAGATCACGCCGCTGATGGCGTATCTGTTGCCCGAGGCGAAGGGGATGACCATCGGGGGCAACATCCTTCTGCTGCCCCTGCTGAACCCAGTCCAGGTGGCTGAGGAATCCGCGACACTCGACGTCCTCAGCGAGGGCAACTTCGTCCTCGGTGTCGGCCTGGGCTATCGCGAGGGAGAGTTCGAGGCCTTCGGGGTCTCCCTGAAGGAACGGTCCGCCCGCTTTACCGAGAGCATCGCGCTGATGCGGCAGCTCTGGACCGGGGAAAAGATCACGCACCACGGCAAGTTCTACAACGTCACCAACCATGGAATCAGCCATAAACCGTTCCGCGTAGGCGGGCCGCCGGTCTGGGTGGCGGGGCTGGTCGACGCGGCGGTTAAGCGGGCCGCGCGGATCGGGGATGGGTGGCTGATTTCCAACGCCACGACCCTGGGCGACACGGTGCCGTTGATGAAGGTGTATCGGGACACGTTGGCTTCCCTCGGCAAGACGGTGCCCGAGTTCCCGATAGCCCGCGAATGCTATGTCGGGGAGAGCAACGCGACCGCGATGGAGGAATGCCGAGCGGCGCTTGAGTACAAGTATGATTCGTATGCGGCGTGGGGGATGGTCAGCCCGACCGCGAACATGACGTTCGAGGAGATGGCTCGCGACCGCTTCATCATTGGCGACAAGGTGAAGGTAAAAGAGGAGATTGCGCGCTGGCGGGAGGCTCTGGGCGTTAACCACTTCTCGATGCGAGTGCAGTGGCCTGGTCTGCCGCAGGAGCGGGTGCTCGGTTCGATCCGGCGGCTGGGGGAGATCTTCGCGTAGTTTGTTTCGGCGGCCGCGGATGTTCCGCGGCCGCCCCAGCCCTACCCGAACCGTCCGGGCGCCACCTGCGCCAGAATCCCCGCGGCCTCCCCAGGGTCCTGCCCCAGCACCAGGTCGGTGACCAGCCTGCCTGCCGCTGGAGAGGTCTGGATGCCATACCCCCCCTGGCCCACCGCCCAGAAGAACCCCTCGGCCCGCGCGTCCCAGCCAATCGCGAGGCTGCCATCTCGGGTAAAGGTCCGCAGGCCGGCCCAGGCGTGCTCGACCCGCTTCACCGTGATATCCAGCGCCTGCTGCATCCGGTCGATGCCCAACGCGATGTCCAACTCATCCGGCTGGATATCCTGCGGGTCCATCGGGGTCTCATCCGCCGGGGACACCAGCAGCCGGGTCCGAGCCTCGGGCCGAGCGTACCAGGTGTGGGCGACGTCTATTGTCATTGGCCAATGTTCGGCATCCCAAGGCTCGGGGTTCACGATCGCCGCGGTGCGCCGCTTCGGCTGCAACCCCAACGGTGTCACCGAGGCATGTGCCGCGACCTCGTCCCCCCAGGCGCCCGCGGCATTCACGATGATGGGTGCGCGGAAAACGGTCCCGGCGCTCGTCTCCACCCGCCAACCATCCGCCTCCCGCTCAATCCGCCCCGCTCGGCTGCGCAACGCAAGGGTTCCATCGTGCGCGCGAAGCATGCGCAGGAAGCCCTGATGGATGGCGGCCACATCCATGTCGAAGGCGTCGTCCTCGATCGCCGCGGCTGCCACGTAGCCAGGACGCAGCGCCGGCACAAGGGCCGAGGCCTGGTCCGCCGTGATCTGGCGCAGGCCGATCCCGTCGGCCAGCAGCGCCTCCATCTCCTCCATCTGCCCCGCATGGGCCGGGAACAGCACCGGACGGTGGCGCATCAACGGAATCTCGGTGAACCCCGCGGGCGGAGCCTGGAAGAACGCCCGCGACAGGCGGCTGAGTTCCCGCACGTCATGCGGCCCGTAGTTCTGTACCCAGATCGCGGCGGAACGTCCGGTGGAGTGGTAGCCGGGCGTGTCCTCCATCTCGATCAAGGCGACGCGGCGATGCGGGGAAAGCTGCGCGGCGGCGGTGGTGCCCGCCATGCCGGCGCCTATGACAACAACGTGAAAATCCTGAATGTCCATGAGCGGTCGTCGTCCACACCTGAAACGCTGAAGCAAGCAATACGCGTCTAAGCAACGCGGCGTCCAAGGGAGATCGGACGATGCGTGCCATTCGACTGCAAATGATCGCCTTGACCACGGGAGCCTTGCTCCTGGGCCTGTCCCGCATCGGCGGATTGCCGGCCGACATCTCCGCCATCGCATTCGACCCGATCGCCCTGATGCAGCCCGTGGCCAGCCCAGCTGCGGGTACCGCGAAGTTCCACGGTGGCCCCGCCCGCTCGATGTAGCGTCTCTGGTTCCCCGCGCGAGCGATAGGTTGTAAGCCGCGCGGATGACCGATGTGTTGACATCCGATGTGGCCGGGATCGCGCGTGGGGCAGCGATCCTGCGCGCCGGCGGCCTGGTCGCCTTCGGGACCGAGACGGTCTACGGCCTGGGCGGCGACGCGACGAACGCGCGGGCCGTGGCCGCGATCTTCGCCGCCAAGGGCCGTCCGCATTTCAACCCGCTGATCTGCCACTACACCGATGCGGACGCGGCGTTCCGCGATGTCGTGCCGAACCAGGCCGCCCGCCTGCTGGCGGAGGCTGCCTGGCCCGGACCTCTCACTTTGGTACTGCCCCGGCGCCCGGACTGCCCCGTGGCGCTGCTGACCGGCGCCGGCCTGGACACGCTGGCGGTCCGGGTGCCCGCCCATCCGGTGGCGCTGGCCCTGATCCGCGCGCTCGGACGCCCGATCGCCGCGCCCTCCGCCAACCGTTCCGGGCAGGTCAGCCCCACCACCGCCGCCCATGTGCTGGATGGTCTGGCGGGCCGGATCGACGCAGTGATCGACAGCGGTGCCTGCTCCGTCGGTGTCGAGTCCACCGTCCTGGCCCTGACAGGCCCTCGGCCCCTGCTGCTGCGCCCCGGCGGCGCCACGGTGGAAGCGATCGAGGCCCTGATCGGTCCCGTCGACCATGGCACCCCGCACGGGGTCTCAGGGTCCGAGGCGGGATTGCCCTCCCCCGGGATGCTGCTGTCGCACTATGCCCCGACGCTGCCCGTGCGGCTGGATGCCGGATCCGTCGCAGGTGAGGAGGCGCTGCTGGCCTTTGGTCCCGCCCTGCTTGGCGCGGGCACGACCTTCGAGCTGAGCCCCACCGGCAACCCCGCCGAGGCCGCGGCAAGGCTGTTCGAGGGTCTGCGCGCCCTTGATGCCCGCGGCCAGGCGCTGGGGCTGCGGGGAATCGCGGTCATGCCGGTGCCCGACGCGGGGCTGGGCCTTGCCATCAACGACCGGCTGCGACGGGCTGCGGCGCCCCGGCCAGCACCTTGACCCGACCGCGGGGACGTTCGGCGACGCCCCGGGTTGCAAAACCCGGCCCGGAATCGCATGACAGGCCACGCGCCCTTCTTGATTCACGAACCCCACGGAGCAGCATGTCTCGCGGAGCCTTTCCGTCCTGTGTGACGATGCCCCTGTTCAGAAGTCTCGCCGTTACGGCGATTGCGCTGCTGACCCTGTCCGCCTGTGGAGCGCCCGCGCCTCCGTCCCCGCCGCCCAAGCCCCGCCAGGATATCGTGGATGGGTTCTATCGGGGCACCAGCACGCGGTTCCAGGCGAACAGCCGAAGCTGCCCGCGGCCAGGGCTGGTCTCGGTGCAGGTTTGGGACAAGCGGTTCCAGTACCGCTGGTCCTATGGCGTCCAGATCGACGCGGTGATCATGGATGATGGCACGGTGCAGGGCGCGGGGCCGGGGATCTCCCTGATCGGGCAGTACGCCGACAGGAAGATCAACGGGGACATCACGAACGGCGATTGCGGCCTGCACTTCACCCTGATGCTGCGGGACCGGTAGGCCCGGCCCCGCCTTCGGTCTACAGCGCCCGCCGCAGGTCCAGTGTGCGGGGATGCTCCCGCGAGCGGGTGACAAGCGGCTCGGGCATCGGTCCGGCCGAGTGCCCGATCGGGAAGAACCGCGTGCGGCGACGCGCCTCGGCCTCGTTCGCATTGACCGGGAAGCGGTCGTAGCTAAGGCCCCCGGGATGCGCGACGTGGTAGGTCATGCCGCCCAGGCTGCGCCCCGACCACTGGTCATAGACGTCGAACACCAAGGGCACGTGCGGCTGGATGGTCGGATGCAGGGAGCTTGGGGGGTTCCAGGCCTTGAAGCGAACGCCGCCCACGAACTCCCCTTCCCGGTCGGTCGCGTCCAGCGGGACGGCGACGCCGTTGCAGGCCAGCAGATACCGTTCCTCGACCCAGCCCGACACCCGTGCCTGCACCCGTTCGACCGAGCTGTCGACATAGCGCACGGTGCTGCCGCCTGCCGGTTCTTCCCCCAGGACATGCCAGGGTTCCAGCGCGTTCCGTAGTTCCACGCCCATGCCGCGCAGTGCGATCTCTCCGATCTGCGGGAAGCGGAAGGCCATGTGCGGGGCGAACCACTCGGGATCGAGCGGAAAGCCCAGGTTCCCCAGTTCCTCGAGGACAGAGCGGAAGTCCTGCTCCACGTAATGCGGCAGCAGGAAATCGTCGTGGACGCGGGGGCCCCAATGGATCAGTTGCCGTTCGTAAGGTCGTTCCCAGAAGGCGGCGACAGCCGAACGCATCAGCAGCATCTGGGCGGCCGACATGCGGGCGTGCGGAGGCATTTCGAGCGCCCGGAACTCCACCAGCCCACGCCGCCCGGAGGAGGTTTCCGGTGCATACATCTTGTCGATGCAGAACTCGGTCCGGTGGGTGTTCCCGGTCATGTCCGCGAGGATGTTGCGGAACAGGCGGTCGGTGATCCAGGGGGCAACGGGCTGCTTCGCCTTGATCTGGGAGAAGGCGATTTCCAGCTCCGCCAGGCTGTCCTGCCGCGCTTCGTCCACGCGGGGATGCTGGCTGGTCGGGCCGATGAACTGGCCGGAGAAGGCAAACGAAAGGCTGGGGTGGTTGTGCCAGAATCCCAGCAGCGATTTCAGCAGATCGGGACGGCGCAAGAACGGTGAATCCTCGGCCTTTGCGGCGCCCATGACGACGTGGTTGCCGCCCCCGGTGCCGACATGGCGGCCGTCGAGGTTGAACTTCTCGGTCGCCAGCCCGACCTGGCGCGCGTCTTCGTACAGCGCCTCGGTCATCTCGATCTGTTCGGCCCAGCCAGTGGCGGGGTGGATGTTGACCTCAATCACGCCCGGGTCGGGGGTGACCGAGAAGTGCAGCAGCCGGTCGTCTTCGGGCGGCAGATAGCCTTCCAGGATGACCTTGCGGCCCATTTCGGCGGCGGTCGCCTCCACCGCAGCGGTCATGGCTAGCCAGTCTTCCGCCGCGAACAGCGGGGGGTAGAAGACATGGATCAGGCCGTTGCGGGATTCGACGGTCAGGGCTGTGCGGACGACGCCGGGTTCCCCCTCGCCGACCTCCGGGAGTGCCTGCGGGATGGGCCGTAACCCCTCGATCCCTGAGGTTTCCGGCAGGGGCGCGAGCGTGCGGATGGCCTGATGGGTCGGCAGCGCCGGGCGGGAGGCGAAGGGATCGGCCTCGGTCTCGGCTTCAACCTGTGCGGGGTCGGCCCAGGGCAGGCTTTCCAGCGGCAGGCGCAGGCCGACGGGGCTGTCGCCGGGGACCAGGAACAGCTCGCCCGCTCGGAAGAACCAGCGGCCGGACTGCCAGCGGCGGGTGCCATCCTGCATCACGCGGCGGATGGGCAGGACGGAGCCGACGGGGCTTGACAGGCCCTGGTTGAACACCCGGGCGAGGCGGGCGCGTTCCAACGGATCGCGCAGCTTTGCGTCCTCGGTCAGGACGTTGGCCGGCAGGCGGTGTTCCCGCCAGAGATAGTAGTGGATGTCTTCGTAAGCCTGGATCACCAGGCCAGGATCGACCTGTAGCCGTTCGGCGAGGCCGCGGGCAAAGGCGGCGGCCTCGGTCGCGGTCGCGTTGTCGGTATCGTCATCCCCGGCGAGCAGGGCGGTATCGTTCCAGACCGGTTCGCCATCGGCGCGCCAATGGCAATACAGGGCCCAGCGGGGCAGCTGCTCCCCCGGATACTGCTTGCCCATGGCGTGCTGCAACGCCGCGCCGGGGGCCCACCGGCTCATGAGGCGGCGGACTAGCCTTCCGGCATAGGCGCGCTTGGTGGGGCCGAGCGCATCGGTGTTCCATTCGGGGGCGTCGAGATCGGTGGCGGAGATGAAGGTCGGTTCGCCGCCCATCGTCAGGCGGACGTCGCCGGCGGCGAGGGCGCGATCCACCTCGGCGCCGCGGGCGAGGATCGCCTGCCATTGCTTGTCGGTATAGGGCTTGGTCGTGCGCGGGGTTTCGCGGATGCGGCGCACGGACATTTCGAAGCCGAACTCGACCTCGGCCTTTTCCACCACGCCGGTGATCGGCGCGGCCGAGATCGGGTCGGGGCTGGCAGCGAGGGGGATGTGGCCCTCCCCGCACAAGAGGCCGGATGTCGCGTCGAGGCCGACCCAGCCGGCGCCGGGCAGATAGACCTCGGCCCAGGCGTGCAGGTCGGTGAAATCGGACTCGGGGCCGGGTGGGCCTTCCAGTGGCTTCACGTCGGGGGCGAGCTGGATCAGGTAGCCGGACACGAACCGGGCGGCGAGGCCGAGGTACCGCAGGACCTGCACAAGCAGCCAGGCGGAGTCACGGCATGATCCCTTGCCGAGGGCCAGCGTTTCCTCGGGCGTCAGGACACCGGGTTCCATGCGGACGATGTAGTCGACCCGGCCCTGCACCAGGGTGTTCAGCGCGACCAGCATGTCGACGGTGCGCTGTTCGGACCGGTCGATCCCGGCCAGCAGCTTGGTTAGCAGCGGGCCGGCGGGTTCGGCCTTGCGGAACGGGGCCAGTTCCTGGTCCAGGATATGGTCGTAGCCGAACGGGAAGGTCTCCGCCTCCGGCTCGAGGAAGAAGTCGAACGGATTGATCGTGACCATGTCGGCCACGAGGTCCACCGTCACCTCGAACCGGTCCACCTTGTCCGGGAACACGACGCGGGCGAGGTGATTGCCCTGCGGGTCCTGCTGCCAGTTGATGAAATGCGGTTCCGGCTCAACCTTCAGCGCGTAGGACAGGATCGCGGTGCGGGCCTGTGGGGCAGGGCGCAGCCGGATCGTTTGCGGGCCCAGCGCGACCAGGCGGTCATAGTGGTAGGAGGTGCGGTGCGTTAGCGCGACGTGCAGCGGCATCCAGGGCTCACAAGGTTTTGCGGATTATGTTGCACTGCAACATGGACAATTGCAAGGAGCATCGCCGTATGGCGTGCCGAACGCAACACACCGTTGTCGGTCGCGTGGCGATCTAGGCGTTTGGGCCTTCTGAAGGCGGGTCGCCATCCCGTCCGTTTCGTGAAATCCTGCCGCCCATCGTGATGTCGTCCCGCTTTCCATGAACCTCCGCCTTCTGCGGCCGGCCCTGTCCGGTTCGGCGGCCACCTGCTCGGGCAACGGGCTGGCGCGGTTTGCCTATGTTCCGCTGTTCCCCGCCATGGTCGCCGCCGGGTGGGTCGATGGCGGGCAGGCCGGCGCCCTGGGTGGAGCGGCCTTGCTCGGCTACCTGCTCGGCACGCTGGGCGGGCGCCCGACCGGGCTGCGTATCGGGGTCGGCGGCACATTGGACGCCGGCATGGCGCTGATCGCCGTGTCCCTGGCGGCCTGCGCCTGGAATGGCGGGTTCTGGTGGCTGATGGGCTGTCGCACCATCGCGGGCGTCGGCGGCGGCCTGGTCATGGCGCTCGCCGGACCGGCCAGCCAGGCCAGCGTGCCGATCCATCTGCGGGGCGCGGCCGGAGGGCTGGTGCTGGCCGGTGTCGGCGCGGGCATTGCGGCGGGCGCGGTGCTTGTGCCCGCCGTGGTGCCGTTCGGGGTCTCGGCGACCTGGCTGACCCTGTCGGGTACCGTTCTGCTGCTGTGGCTGTTCGCCCGCCAGGCCTGGCCCAGCATGCCGCTGGGCCGGCCCCCGCCTGGCGGAGGCGGCGGCGGGGCGTCCCTGCTGGTCGCGACCTATGGGCTGCACAGCGCGGGGATGGTGCCGCCGATGGTCTATCTGGCTGACCTCGCCGCGCGGGGTCGCGGGATGGGCGTGACGGCCGGCGCGCTGGCCTGGCTGGTCTTCGGCGTCGTCGGCGTCCTGGGCGGCCTGATCAGCGGGCGGGTCATCGACCGGATCGGAGGGCGCCCGACGCTGGTGCTCTGGCTGACCTGTCAGGTCCTGGCCCTCGCGCTGGCGCTGCCGTCGGCCGGGTGGCTGATCTGGCCGGCCGCCGCCGCCGCGGGGTTCGCCGCGGTCGGGGTCAGCACGATCACTCTGAGCGTGGCGCGGGAGTTGGCGCCCGCCCATGCCGTCCAGGTCTGGGTCCGGGCAACGGCCGCGTTCGGGGTCGTCCAGACGGTCGTGGCCTTCGGGCTGGCGTGGCTGTTCGCCGCGACGGGGGAAAGCCATCTGGCTGTCTTCGCGACCGGGTTCGGCTTTTCGCTGGCCGCCGTGCTGGCCGCGCTCTGGCTGGCGCGCTGAGGCCTTCCCGTTCCGGGTTCGTGCTGCCATCTTCCCCGCGTGCTCCGCCTCCAACGCTTGGTCCTGACCGATTTCCGTGGCTACGCCGCGCTCACGTGGCGGCCGGCGGGGCGGATCGCGGTGCTGCACGGCCCGAACGGCAGCGGGAAGACCAACCTGCTGGAGGCCATTTCCCTGCTGGTGCCCGGGCGCGGTCTGCGTGGGGCGAAGACCGCCGACCTGCCCCGGCGCGGCGGGTCCGGCGCATGGGCGGTGGCCGGCCGGTTCGCCACCCTGGCGGGGGAGACTGATATCGGCACGGGCTCCCCGCCCGAGGGCGCGTCGGACCGGCGGGTGTTCCGCTTGGATGGCCAGACCCCGCGCAACCAGGCCGAGATCTCCGCCCGCGCCGCCATGGTCTGGCTGACACCCCAGATGGACCGGCTGTTCCAGGAGGGGTTGTCGGGCCGGCGGCGGTTCCTCGACCGGCTGGTCTGGGCGCTGGAACCGGCCCATGCGCGGGAGATCGCGGCCCATGATACCGCCATGCAGGGGCGGAACCGCCTGCTGGCCGAGGGGCGGGGCGACCGGGCCTGGCTGGCGGGGCTGGAGGACTCGATGGCCCGCCACGCGGTCGCGGCCACGGCATCCCGGCTGGGGATGGTGAACCGGTTGAACGTGGCCTTGGCCGGTGGGGTCTCCGGCGCCTTCCCCGCCGCACGGATCGATCTGCTCTGCCCGATCGCGGCGCGGCTGGCCGACCGGCCGGCCCTGGCCGTGGAGGACTGGCTGCGGGCGGAACTGGAAGCCAACCGGCCGAGGGACGCCCGGGCCGGGACCACTGCCGTCGGGGCCCATCGCTGCGACATGGCGCTGACCGATGCGGTGATGGGGACGCCGGCGGGGCTGTCCTCCACCGGGCAGCAGAAGGCTCTGCTGGTGGGGCTGATCCTGGCGCATGCGGCCCGGGTGACCGAGGCGCGGGGGTTCGCGCCCCTGCTGCTGCTGGACGAACCGGCCGTGCATCTGGACCCGGAGCGGCGGGCGGCCCTGTTCGAGGCCTTGGCCGATATGCCCGCCCAGACGTTCCTGACCGGGACGGATGCCGAGACCTTCGCGCCTCTGGCCGGGAGGGCGGAGGTGTTGGTCGTGGGTGGGGGGACCGTCCGCGTGGCCGGGGGCGGGTGATCAGACCCGATGGCGGTTCAACCTCGCCCCCTCTCCCACAAGGGGAGAGGGGGCGTGGGACTTCGGGCGGTGGGAAACCCCCTCATTCCGGCCCTCTCCCGCGAGGGACGACGGGGCGGGGTCGGTCTACCCCCGGGCGGGGGCGATGAAGGCCCAGGGGGCGGTTTCCTTGCTGATGTCGGTCATGACCTCGATCAGGCAGGGGGCATTGGCGGCCAGGGCCTCGGTGACCGCGGTCTTCAGCCCGCCGGCATCCGTCACCCGCCAGGACCGCACGCCGAACGCCTTGGCATAGGTCTGGAAGTCAGGGTTGGTCAGCGCCGACCCCGAATCCCGCCCATCGAACATCCGCTTCTGGTCCCGCATCACGTTCCCGTACGCCGAGTTGTTGAACACGACCGTCACAAGATTGATCCCGTGCTTGACCGCCGTGGCCAGGTCCGACCCGCCGAACAGGAACCCGCCATCCCCGGACACCGCGACCACGGCCCGATCCGGCCACGCCACCTTGACCCCCAAGGCCGTCGGGAACCCCGCCCCCAGCGTGCCGGAGAAGCCCGAGGTCACCAGCGTCCTCGGCTGGTGGAACGGGAACCCGAACCAGGACACATACCCGACTTGGGTCATTTCATCGCACAGGATACCGTCCTCGGGCAGGGCATCGCGGATGGCCTCGATATAGGACATCTGAGGCTGCACCGACTGGATCGAGACCGCCGTATCCGCCTTGGCCTTGGCGATCCGAGCCGCCCTCGCGGCGTCTTGGCGGGCCAGCACCTGCTCGGTCAGCGCCCGGGCGGCATCCGCGCTGTCGGCCGTGATCCCCAGGTCGACCTGCAAGCGGCGCCGTTCGGCGGCGTCGATGTCGATCCGGGCGATCGTGACCCCCGCCGGCATCTCCCCCCACCGCGCGGTCGGCACGTCCAGTCTTGTGCCGAACGCGACCAGCAGATCGGTCTCGGGCCACAGCAGATACCCGGCCGGGATCGTCAGCCCCAGCGGATGGCGGTCATCCATGATCCCCCGCCCACCGCGGAACGACACGACCGGCGCCCCGGTCTTCTCCGCCAGGGCCAGGATCTCGGCCGAGGCATCCTGCGCCCCGCCGCCGACCCAGATCATCGGGGCCCGTGCCTCATTCATCATCTTGGCCAGGCGGGCGATCTTCTCGGGATCGGGCACCGGGTTCGGATGTAAGGGCAGCGGATCCTGCGGCGTGACCTCGGCCGTCGCCGGCAACTGATCCAGCGCCATTTCCAGGGACACGGGGCCATGGCGGCCCGACATCATCTCCTGAAACGCGCGGGCGACCTTGGTGGGGGCCTCGGTCGGGTCCTCGATCCGGTCGGCGTACTTCAGCAGCGTCCGCAGGGTCGCGAGCTGGTCAGGCAGCTCATGCAACTGGCCGCGCAGCCGCCCAATCATCGTGCTGGGCACCTGCCCGGTGATGCACAGGACCGGAGCATTCACCCCCCAGGCGGTGGCCAGCGCCGCGGTCGTATTCAGCACCCCCGGCCCGGGCACCACGGCATAGGCGGCGGGCTTCCCGGTCGCACAGGCATAGCCGAGCGCCATGTAGGCGGTGGTTTGCTCGTGCCGCGCGTTGATCAGGCGGAGCCGGTTGGCGTTCCGGGCGAAGGCGTCGAACAGCCCGTAGAGCTGGACGCCCGGCAGCCCGAATACCGTGTCGATCCCGTGTCGGATCAGGCCGTCAACGATTGCTTCCCCACCGGTCATGCGCGGCATGTCTTGGCTCCCCTTACGGATTTATGCTGGGGACGTTCGCATGCCTGTCATGGGTGGGGAAGAGCGGTGGGGCGGTGTGTCTCCCTATCGTCTCGTTGCGTTGATCAGTGGGACGTTTGTCTGTTTTCCGATCTGGTCCAGGATCACGTCCGTCAACGTGGTGGAATTTGTCGTTGGTTTGAGGTGGCCTCGGATCATGCGGCTGCGGTGGTAATCTGTGGTGGAAAGACGTCAACGGCTGACGGTGTAAGTTCGG
>CANJSR010000029.1 GCA_947476855.1 Acetobacteraceae bacterium | reverse complement strand
GGTTGCGGTCGTGTTCGCAACCCAACCCTACCGGGGAACCGACAAAAGGCCGCCCGCCTTGGGGGCACGCTCCGCTACGGCCTACGGCCTACGCTACACGCGCCCCCAAGGCGGAGTTATACCACGGCCGGGGACGTGACCAAGCTGTCTGCGCGAAGGCCTCATTTGTACTGCGTGATAGCCGGCCGGAGTTGGTAACGATCCTGCGTAACCGAGGTCTATCGCACGGCTCCCTTACCGCAGAACGTGGTCTGCGGTAAGGGAGGTCCAGTGGCGGCGCATCACCCCGAGAAAGGTAGCGCATCCGCCCCCAGACGGCTTCCTGCCTGCGCGCCTATGTCCACTCGTGTTCAGCAGAGTGCGAGGCGGACGGATGCTTGTTCCAAGGTATGCACGGATCGGCGACTGGTGCCGGATGTCCGGGATGCGCCGCAGCAGCACCTATGACGCGCTCGGTCGAGGTGATCTTGCAGCGATCAAGTCTGGTAAGTCGTGGCCATCGCCAACGTGCTCGTGAAACGCCATGACAGCACCCGGCCGTCTGCTGTTTGGCCCCTACATACTGCGATCCGCTCCCCCCCCACTGCATTGAGCGGAGGGGGGGAGCGGCGTTCAGGCTGGTACGAAGGGTCCGGGAACGAAGAACCGTCCGCCTACAGTTTTCAACGCGTTATTGTCACTTTGCATCGCCGCTTTCCGCAACGCGATCAGCAAATGCCCGGCGGTGGTTTCCCGCCAGAACCATGCGTCGATCTGCAGAGCGGAGGGCGTGGCGCCATCCGCTTGCACCGCCTCGGAGTAGAGCGCCTTCAGATCGTCGGCCAGGAAGCGCAAGGCCAGGGCTGCGGTATCGTGCGCGGATACGGTAGGTAGTCCGCCGTCCAGAAAGGCGGCGGTGAACGCTGGCCATGCCTCGGGCGCCTGACCCGAGAGACCAACGGTCGTCCGCCCGAACCGCGTCTTGAACCGATCCCAGGCCGGAAGCACCTGGGTCAGTTCGGCCCGCAAGGCGGCTTGCCAGGCCTGGGCGTTCGTGGGCCTCCCAGAGGCCGTCACGGACACCGAGGGCACCCAATCCGGACGATCCGACCAACTGGGGTTGTCGTCCGGGAAATGCTCCAGGATGACGGGCCCATCGGTCCGCTCCAGCAGGTTCAGCGCCTGCATCAGCACGCGACGCTGGAACGCTGGTTCGTTGGGCTCACCAAGGGGGCGCCCCAGCATGAATGGTGTCATCACCGCCCGCGGAGGACGGGTCTTTTCGACCTGCGGCAGGACCAGCGCCAGAACCGTTGTCGCCAGGCCGCGTTCTTCCAGCATATGTGCCATCGCGCTCACGGCGCGGGTGCACAGCGGTCAAACGGGGCACAGGACGACGGCGTTGACACGATCGGCATGCAGCGCGGCGGCGATGCCATCGGCCGATTCCACCATCTCGGCCGGATCGGTTGAGCCCATGACGCTGAAATGCGTGCCGGCCACGCTGCCGATGACGCCCTCGGCCGCCAATTCACGCAGCCGGTCGATCGGATACAGGACATTCAGGTCGCGCCGATAGCCGTTCCGGTCATGGTTGATCGACACGTGGCTCATGAGGATGTCGGCGGTGTCCCAATGGCTGGGAACAGCACGGTATTCACCCGAGCCGAAGTCGAATGGCCGGTCCCCCCTGCGGATCAGGGCAGCGCTGCTGACGATCGCCACTCGACGTTCGGCCAGTTTCGGGCCCGTGACGAAGGGCGTCGTGTCGAAGGCGGGACAGGGGATGTTCGTCACCGCCGTTCGGGTCGGTTCCGGTATGTCTTCAAGGCGTGCCATGCATTGGTCTCCCGTTTGCCGTTCGGCTCAGCCGGCGGAGGTCAGTTTGTCCTGGGTGTTCGTCTCGAAGTCGCTGGCATCATGGCGCTCATGCAACTGGCTCGACAGTTCCCCGCGCACGCGGTTGACCATGCGGCCGCGCCGGACCGCGGGACGGTCCAGGATCGCATCGGCCCATCGCTGGACGTGCTTGTATTCCGTGACGTTGAGGAATTCGCCGGCATCGTACTGCCAGCCCTTCACCAGCCCGCCATACCAGGGGAACACCGCCATGTCGGCAATCGTGTAGTTCGGGCCGGCGAGGTATGCATTGTCCGCGAGCCGGCGATCGAGCACATCGAGCTGACGCTTCACCTCCATCGCGAAGCGGTCGATCGCGTATTCGATCTTGACGGGCGCGTAGGCATAGAAATGGCCGAAGCCGCCGCCCAGATAGGGCGCGCTGCCCATCTGCCAGAACAGCCACGACAGGCACTCCGCCCGTTCGGCGCTTTCGGTGGGCAGGAAGGCGCCGAACTTCTCGGCCAGGTACATCAGAATCGCACCGGATTCGAACACGCGGATGGGATTGGGGCCGCTACGGTCCAGCAAGGCTGGGATCTTGGAGTTGGGGTTCACGGCGACAAAGCCGCTGCTGAACTGATCGCCGTCGTTGATCCGGATCAGCCACGCGTCATACTCGGCGCCGGCATGGCCCAGCGCCAGAAGCTCCTCCAGCATCACCGTCACCTTCACGCCGTTCGGCGTGCCCAGCGAATAGAGCTGCAGCGGATGACGCCCGACGGGTAGTTCCTTTTCATGTGTGGGCCCGGCGATGGGGCGGTTGATGCTGGCGAACTGGCCGCCGTTTTCCTTGTTCCAGGCCCAGACTTTTGGCGGCGTGTACTCGGACGAGTCTGCCATGTGCGGCACTCCTGTCGATTGGAAATGAAATGGATTGTCAGGCCGCTGGCGGGTAGTTCGACGGGAACAACGCACGCAACGCCTGCTCGTCTCGCTCCTGCTTGAAGGCGTGATCGGTTCCCACCGCCCGTGCCCGCGCGACGGCCGGGCGCGCATCGATCATCGCGAACCATGCCTTCAGGTGCGGGTATGCGATGAGCGGATCGCTGAGGCCCTTCATGACCCGCGAGGCACGGTCGATCCATCCCCACAGCGACATGTCGGCGATCGTATAGGTGTCGCCGACGAGGAATGTCCGGCCGGCTAGGTGGTCGTCCACAACCTTGTAGTGACGCTCCGCCTCTCGTCGATAGCGGTTGCGGGCGTAGTCCAGGCCTTCGGGTGCGGCGAACTGAAAATGCACCGCCTGGCCCGAGAAGGGACCCAGGCCGGATGCGATGAAGAACAGCCAGGACAGAAGCTCCGGCCGGTCTTCCGGCGCACCGAGGAACTTGCCCGTCTTGTCCGCCAGGTACAGCAGGACCGCGCTGGAATCGAACACCCGCGCCTCGCGTCCGCCCGGACCATCCGTGTCGACGATGGCCGGCACCTTCGCGTTCGGGTTGATCTTGAGGAAAGCCGGCGCATGTTGTTCGCCCTTGGCAGTGTCGACCGGTATGACTTCGTAGGCCAGCCCCGCTTCCTCGAGAAACAGCGAGACCTTCGCGGGGTTCGGCGTCGGGTGGTAATAGAAGCGGATCATTCCGGATTCCTTCCTGTCACGCGGAGGCAGGCGGCTCACGCCGCCGGGGAGGTTTGCCAAGCACGCTGAGCGCCTGGCGGGCGGCGCCTTCAAGAATGGTCCGATCCGGAAATCCGCGCGCCAGGACGCGCAGGCCCATCACGGTGGTCAGAAGCAGCCGACCGGTGTCGGCGGGATCGACACTGCGCCGGATGCTTCCGTCCTTCTGGCCGGCGGTCACGCATCGGCGGAAGAACGCTTCCAGTTCAGCCATGCGTTCCGCCACCACGCTGGCGATCTCGGGGTCGTGCGGGGCCACTTCCAGCGCCGCGTTGGCCAGCAGGCAGCCCAGGCGACTTTCCAGGGAGCGCTCGACGATCTCTCTCAAAAAGGTCTCGATCGCCTGCCGCGGCGGGAGCGAGCTTTCGAGACGGGCGATGCGCGCGCGCATATTGGCGTCCAGGTAGCGATCGAGGCACTGGGTGAACAGCGCCCGCTTGCCGCCGAACGCGTTGTAGACGCTCGCCTGGCCGAGCCCCATGGCATCGCCGAGATCACGCACGGACGTGGCTGCAAACCCATCCGCCCAGAACCGGCGCATTGCGGCGTCCAGCGCGGTGTCTTCGTCGAATGCACGGGGACGGGGCACGGCCGTTCGATCCTGCCTGGACTATATTAGAGCGTACGCTATAGAACAATTTCCCAGATGACAAGGGGGTGTTCCAGCAACCGCGCTGAGCCCGCTGGCAGAAACCCCCTTGCCGGTTCCGAGCGACTTTTGTCCCGGCGGGGGCCTCCATTCGGAGGGGACCAGGCTCCGGATTCAAGTCCGTCTGCCACATGAGGATAGCGGCGAAGTTCCGTGCGAGCTTGTCGTAGACCGCTTCGCGCCCAATCAGGAACGCCCTGAAGGCGTCACCGTCATAGGCGGTGTCGGCCAACTGGTGGTCCGGCGCGGGCAGGCGGCTCAGCAGAGGGATCGCGAACCTGATATCGCCTGCCGGTCCGGCGCCTAGAGCGAAGTCGATCAGACGACCGACCGCGTCTGTCACGGCGTGGATTTTTGTCGTCCGCCCCCCTCGGCTAGGGCAGATCGCCTGCTACCGAGTCCCCTTTTCCGCCAGCGCTGCCGCGGGACAGTCACGCCAGCGACACCCGTACATCAGGACATGAAGGACGCCGCTGATCACACGCCTGTTGTTCGCCGGCTTCACGCCTCGCTGGCCCATCGGGATCGACGGCTCGATCTTTGCCCAGGCTTCGTCGGTCAACCATTACTCGTTCGCCATCTCCGGACCCCCCGATGCAACCGGGAGCTTGAGTGGCGACCGATCGAGCCGAGGCGAGGATGAATTGGGTTCCGAGCCAGCGGTTTGACCGCCGAAGAGGTTGACTCGGTGACAGATCACCGGCCCCAAGGCCCGCGACGTTGACAACCACCCAATTACCGGCCGATCGCGTTTACAAATCCGGGCCGAACCGCTGGCGGCAAGGATCAGCCGCCCATGGGAATCCATCGGCAACCACTGCGCTAGCCCCGGCGAGGTGCCCCAGGGAGGGCCCCAAATTCGGAAAGATGGAGATGGGAACTGGTGCCGACGCGGAGGGTCGAACTCCGGACCTACTGATTACGAATCAGTTGCTCTACCACTGAGCTACGTCGGCCTGCCAGGACAGCCGGCGGCGATATACGCCCCCAGCGCGCGCACCGCAACCGCCAGATGCGCGGCCCGGATATCATCCCGTTCGGACAGACGCCAATGGCTTCCGAGGCTTCCGACGGATATAGTGTCTACCCCATCCGCGACCTGTCCGCATCATGGCCCTCGCTTCCTCCACCGCCACGGCACACGCCGTCGCGCATACCCAGCCGCACCTGATCGAGTGTCGCGACTGCGGCAAGGTCCAGCACGTCCCGGCCCTGGCGCCGGGCGACCGCGCCACCTGCTTGCGCTGCGACGCCGTCCTCCGCGCCACGCGGGTGGACCCGTTCGGCCTCCCGCTCGCCCTGAGCCTGACCGGGCTGATCCTGTTCGGCCTCGCCTCCTCCATGACCCTCATGTCGCTCTCCAGCACCGGTCAGCACACCGCGGCTTCCCTGTTCAGCGGCCCGCTGGGGCTGGAGCGGTACGGCATGAAGGCCCTGGCCATCGTGGTCGTCATCACGACCGTGGCCATCCCGCTCGCCCGGGTCTTGGGCATGATCGCCGTGCTGCTGGCCCTGCGGATGCTGACCCCGCCCGCCTGGACCAAGGGCGTCTACGCCATCGTCGAGCATCTGCGCCCCTGGTCCATGATCGAGATCTATCTGCTGGGCGTGTTCGTCGCCTACGTGAAGCTGATCTCGATGGCCCATATCGACCTGGGTCCCGCGCTCTTTGCGCTGGGGGCGCTGACGGTGACCATGGTCGCCGCCGACGCCGTCGTGGACGACCACGCGGTGTGGGAGGCCATCGGCCGTTCCCCTGGACCCGGCCGCAAACGGGTGCGTTCAGCGGGAATTTTGGGCGCCACGCTCACACGGATCGGCTGCCACACCTGCGGCCTGGTTAGCCGCGGCCGGGACGGGGCTCATTGCCCGCGCTGCGGCTTCCGGCTGCATCACCGCAAGACCCACTCCATCGCCCGGGCCTGGGCGCTGCTGATCGCCGCCGTCATCCTGTATATCCCCGCCAACCTTTATCCTGTCCTGATCATCAACCAGCTCGGCTCGTCGCAGCCCAGCACCATTGTGGGCGGGGTGCATGAGCTCGTGCTGGCGGGGATGTGGCCGCTGGCGCTGCTGGTCTTCGTCGCCAGCGTCGTCGTACCGATCCTGAAGATTGTCTGCCTGGCGTTGCTGCTGTTCAGCACCCAGGCCGGGGCGACCTGGGGCCTGAAGGAGCGTACGGTGCTGTATCGTATCGTGGAATTCGTCGGCCGGTGGTCGATGATCGACGTGTTCATGGTCTCCCTGCTGGTGGCCCTGGTGCAGTTCGGGGCCATCACCTCGATCGCGCCCGGGCACGGCGCCACCGCCTTCGCGGCGGTCGTCATCCTGACCATGTTCGCGGCCGAGTGCTTTGATCCGCGCCTGATGTGGGACGCGGCGGAAACGAAGGCGGAAACCGACGCATGAGTGACCACCCACCCGCCGCCGTCGTGCATGCCCGCGGCCACCGCCGCCGCCGCCTCTCCATCATCTGGGCCATCCCCCTCGTGACCGCACTGCTCGGCGCCTGGCTGGTCTGGCACACGCTGGACGACCGCGGCCCGCAGATCACGATCAGCTTCCAGACGGCCGAGGGGCTGGTCGCGAACCAGTCCAAGGTCCGCCACAAGGATGTCGAGATGGGCACGGTGGAGCGGGTGGCGCTGTCGCCCAAGCTCAATCGCGTCATCGTGACCATCCGCATGAACAAGGAAGCGACACCGCTGCTGACCGAGAAGACCCGGTTCTGGGTGGTCAAGCCACGCTTCTTTGCCGGGTCGGTGTCGGGGTTGGAGACGATCCTGTCGGGGGCCTATATCGAGCTGCGGCCCTCGCCCGACGAAGCGCCATCGCAGAGGGAGTTCACCGGGCTGGAAGACCCGCCGGTCCTGCAGGCGGACGTGCCCGGCACCGAATACCGGCTGAAGACCAAGCGGCTCGGCTCCCTCAGCCTCGGTTCCCCGATCTTCTTCCGCGACCAGCAGGTGGGAGAAGTCCTGGGCTGGGATGTCGCCGAAATGGCCGAGAGCGTCGAGATCCACGCCTTCGTCCGAGCGCCCTTCGACCAATACGTGCGCGACACGACACGGTTCTGGAACGCATCCGGCATTTCGGTGGAACTGGGCGCGCAGGGCATCCAGGTGCAGTTGGAATCCATCCGCGCGTTGGTCCTGGGCGGCATCGCCTTCGACACCCCGCCCGAGGGCGCCGCCGCCGGCCGCAGCCCGCCGCGACAGGAATTCACGCTGCATCCCAACAAGGACGCCGCCGACGCTGCGCTGTACCTCCGCAGCCCGCCGCTGCTGGCCGTGTTCCGCGGCTCCGTCGCCGGTCTGGCCAAGGGTGCGGAGGTGCGGATGCGCGGCCTGAAGGTCGGAGAGGTCGACGCAGTCAACCTGGAATACGACGCCGGACAGGACTCGGTGGTCGCCGTGGCGCGGTTCTTTATCGAGCCGAGCCGTATCAGCCGGATGGTGTTGCAGGAGGAGATGGATATCGAGGGGCGGCTGTCCGGCCTGATCCATCGCGGCCTGCGGGTTAAATTGGACTCCGGCAGCCTGCTCACCGGCTCCAAGGTCCTGACCTTCGACCTGTTCCCGGATTCGCCGCCGGCGAAGCTGGCTGTCCGGCACGACATGCTGGCGGTTCCAGTGCTGGAAAGCGGCGGCGACCTGATGGCCTCCGCATCCGGGCTGATGGACAAGCTGGCCGGCATCCCGTTCGAGGCGATCGGGCGCAACCTGAATGAAACGCTGGCGGGCACCAACGCGCTGGCGAACGACCCGGACCTGAAGCAGGTCGCGGCGCTGCTGAAAACAGCGCTCGCGTCCACGCAGTCGTTCATCCAGAACCTGAACCGTGGGATCGAGCCGGTGGCGCAGAAGCTGCCGGCCATTGCCACCCATCTGGATGATGCGATCAAGCGGACCGACAGGCTGATCGCCTCGATCGAGACCGGCTATGGCAGCAATTCCCAACTGAACCGCGACGCGAACCGGCTGATGGTGCAGTTGGCCGACGCGGCGCGGTCGATCCGCGTGCTGGCCGACCTGCTTTCCCGTCACCCCGAGGCCCTGATCCGGGGCCGCACCAGCCAAGGACAATGAGCCCGATGCGCCTTTCTCTTTCCCGTCGATCGGCGATGTCCTTGTCCCTGGCCTCGTTCGCCGCCGCCTGCTCATCACCCAACCCGTTGCTGTACACGCTGGCGACGACGCCGGGCGCGGAGCGGCGCGGGGCGCCCAAGGTGATCGAACTGCGGACGATCGGCCTGGCGCGCTATCTGGAGCGGTCGCAGATCGTGCGGTCTTCCGAGGATTTCCGCCTGGATGTGCTGGGCAATGAGTGGTGGGGGGAGCCGCTGGACACGATGCTGTCCCGCATCCTGTCGCAGAACCTGACGCAGCGCCTGCCCGGGACGACGATCTTCGCCGAGAGCGGCGCGGTGACGGCGGTGCCCGATGCGATGCTGGGGGTCAATATCCAGCGGATGGACCAGGCGCGGAACGGGGCCGTGATGCTGATTGCCCAGGTCTCGGTCACACGGCGGGAGACGACGGCGCGCACGATCACGATCCAGGTCACCCCGGGCGGGTCCGGGACGCCGTCCCTGGTGGCTGCCATGAGCGAGGCGGTCGGACAGTTGGCGGACCAGGTGGCGGGGATGCTGGGGGGGAGCTGACGGGGGTTTCACCAGGTTTGGGGAGTGGGGTCGGTTTTGGCTCCGGGGCACTGACGGATCAACAACGCCCCCCCTCCCCTTGAGGGCTTGGGCCGCGAAGCGGACCGAGGATGGGGGGAGGGGTAGCCACACCCCAGCCTCGTGCCGCGAGACCCCCCACCCCAACCCTCCCCCTCAAGGGGGGAGGGGGCGTGGTGCTGGGGTCCCTGCCTCTCTACGACCAGCTTGCCCAGGCCTGCGGCCCAGCTTGCCCTGACCTTCGGTCCCGCTGCGCCGTGCCTCGCGGCAACCCGGCCTGCCGCTACCGTCCATCCTCGTACCAGGACCGCCCATCCCGCTCGATCAGTGCAATCGACGCCGTCGGCCCCCAGCTTCCCGCTGGATAGGCACGCGGAGGCTCCGGTCGGGTCGCCCAGCTTTCCAGGATCGGTTCGACCCAGGCCCAGGCTGCCTCAACCTCATCATGGCGCATGAACAGCGTCGGGTTGCCCCGCACCGCGTCCATCAGCAGACGTTCATACGCATCTGGGAAGCGCAGCCCGAATGCGGTGTCGAACCGGATGTCCAACCCGGTCGGCGATAGATGCATCCCATCCGCGCCCGGGTCCTTGGTCATCATCTCCAACCGCATCCCCTCCTCGGGCTGCAACCGGATCACCAGGCGGTTCGGCAGCCGCTCACCCGCTTCGGAAGGGAAGATCGAGAACGGCTGCCCCTTGAACTGGATCACGATCTCCGAAACCTTGTTCGGCAGCCGCTTCCCGGTCCTCAGGTAGAACGGGACATTGGCCCAGCGCCAGGTCATCACCTCGGCCTTCAGCGCGACGAAGGTCTCGGTCGTGCTGGCCTCCTGGTGGCCCAGGTCGGTCTGGTAGCCAGGCACCGGCTTTCCATCGATCGCGCCCGCCGTGTACTGCCCGCGCACCGTCTGCGACACGACCTCATGCGGGGCCATCGGCTTCAGCGCCCGCAGCACCTTCAGCTTCTCATCCCGCACCCGGTCGGCGTCCAGCGACACCGGCGGCTCCATCGCAATCAGGCACAGCAACTGCAGCATGTGGTTCTGCAGCATGTCCCGCATCGCGCCCGAGCCATCGTAATATCCCGCGCGCCCCTCCAGCCCCACCGTCTCGGCCACCGTGATCTGAACATGGTCGATGACGTCCGAGGTCCAGACACGCTCAAAAATCGTGTTCGCGAAGCGCAGCGCCATCAGGTTCTGCACCGTTTCCTTGCCCAGGAAATGGTCGATGCGGAAGGTCTGGGATTCGGCAAACACCTCCGACACGTCCCGGATGATCGCCCGTGCCGAGGCCAGGTCGCGGCCGATCGGTTTTTCCAGCACCACCCGCGCCTTGTCCCCCACCAACCCTGCCGCCCCAAGCGCTCGGCTGACCGGGCCATAAAGGTCGGGGGAGGTCGCGAGGTAGAACACCCGTACCCGATCGGGATCGAGCCGGGAGCCCAGCCGCGTCCAGTCAGCCGCCGCGTCGGTGACGTCCAGGGAGACATAGGACACGCCGGCCAGGAACCGCTCCAGCACCGCCCGGTCCAGGTCGTTGGGGGCCACGTGCTGCTCCAGCGCGGCCGAGGCGCGCTGGCGGTAGTCATCGTCCGACAGGGCGGACCGGGCGACGCCGATGATCCGCGCCCCGTCGGGCACCTGCCCGTCCCGGAACCGGTAATACAGCGCCGGCAACAGCTTCCGCAGCGTCAGGTCACCGGTCGCGCCGAACACCACACAGTCGAACAGCCCGACCGGCGTGGCGCGGGTCATCAGCTTCCAACCTTCAAGGACGATACCAGCCCGCGCAGGCATGCCAGCACGGACAGAGCAGTCAGCTTGCCGGTCTTCGGGTTCTCCTCGCTGGGTACGTTCTCGATCGTCATGGTGAAGCGCGCGGCCGCGGCTTCCACCCGGATCGTGTGGATGTTGCGGGTGACGGTCGGGTCCGCCCAGATCTTCACCCGGGTCCGCGCCGGGCCGATGCCGGCCAGAGCCAGCGCCGCCGCGACGTTCACATTGGCGGGGAAACCGACGGCGGCATCGAAGGCGTTGCCCTCGAACACGACGGTCGGCTCGGTCATCGCCATCACGTCGATCCCGTGCTTTTCCAGATACGGCGCGCCGGCCAGGCCGTTCAGCGGCTTCCGCGTCTCGATCGACACACTGTCGACCGGGCCTTCCGCCGCCGCCCTTACCGCGTCCAGGCCCAGCAGGGCGCCGGTGGGGATGATGATGCGCGCCCCGCTCTGACGGGCAAGGCGCACCAGATGCATCCGCGGCAGCAGGGCCCCGACGGAGGATGGGATGAACACCCGCCCCGCCTCCAGCGCCGGCACGGCGATCCGCTCGAACACCGAGGCGGGCGCGGCTTCCACCACGATATCGGCCTCGGCGAGTTCAGGCAGTTCCACCAAAGCGGGCGGTGCGCGGAAGGTGACCAGATTGGCCGCCGCCTTGGCCTGGTCGCGTGCCGAGACCGCCACCAGCCGCAGACCGTCCACGCCGTTGTCCAGCGCGCGCGCCAGCGGCAGGCCGATGGCTCCCAGACCCGCGATCGCCACTGTCCTGGTCATGCCGCCCCCTCCGTCCCGTCATCGCCAACCGCGCCGCGGATACGAGCCAGATCCTCGGGCGTGTTCACGTTCGCAAACGGGTCCCATGTCCCGGCCTCGAAATCAACCATCCGCATGCCGATCGAGGCCGAGAACCGCATGACATGGCGCGAACCAGGGGTGGAAAGGAAGGCACGGAGCGCAAACCGGCACCCTACGGGCCATAGCGCGATCAGATGATGGCCCTGCTGGCTCTTGGGGCCATGGGTCGCCGCGCAGGCGGGCGCGGGGGACAGGGCCTGCGCCAGGCCGGGCGGGATCAGGGGTGTGTCACCCGGCACGGTCAGCAACGCCTGCGCCCCCAGGGCGGCGGCCCAGTCCAGCCCGGCCAGCACGCCCGCCAGCGGCCCCTGGTCCTGGAACGGCCCATCCGGCAGCACCGGCAGGCCAAACGCGGCAAAGCGCGCGGGATCGCCATTGGCGCTGATCGCGACGGGAAGCGGATGCAGGGCGGTGAGGATATGGGCCAGAAGCGGCCGGCCACCCAGCGGCAGCAGCGTCTTGTCGCCGCCACCCATGCGGCGCGCCTGACCCCCGGCAAGGATCAGGGCGGCAATCACAAGGGAAGCTGAATGGGGCGAACGATGGGACTCGAACCCACGGCATCCAAGACCACAACCTGGCGCTCTACCAACTGAGCTACGCCCGCCATCCAGGGTGCGCGGTGTAGGACGGGACGGGGGGGCGCGTCAATATTCCCCGCGCATGGATAGGCGATGACTCTCATCAAACCGCGCGAGCCGCACCGCCGTGTGCCCTCGCCCGGGCCGCAGGCTGGGCAGGACCAGCAGGCAATCGTCATAGGGCGTGCGGATTTCCGCCTCTCCGTCGATCGCGATCAGGGTGTTGCGTTCCGGCAGCACTGCGCAACCGCGGAAGGGCTGCACGAAGGCGAAATGCGACGTGGTCGCCGTGATCACATCCGTCACCCGGGCAAATCGCCCTGGGTTGGTGGGGCCTTTCGGCAGATCGAGGCCCGGCGCCACGCTGTCGACCTGCGCCAGCACGCCGGCCACGCTTTCCATCGCGACATCAACGGTGACCGGGTCCCAATGCTCCCCCGCCTCGATCAGGTTGGCGACATGGGCTGTTCCGGCCTCGGTGAAATGTGGATGGTCGATCAGCCGCCTTCCATTGCCATGCCCCCGATCGGCGACAATCAGGCTCGGCCCGCCCAGGCCGAGCGCGAGGTCGCGTCCCTTGTCGGCGGGGCCGCAGAGGATGACCGGGTCGGAGGGCCAGAGCATCGAATGCAGGTCCAGCAGGACATCCACGGACTCAAGCCATGGCCGCAGTTCCCGCGCGCGATCCAGTTCAACCGACCGGCGCGGGCCGTCCAGCACCTGATCGTCCCACAGGCGGTTCATGTCCTCGTCAATGAAGCGGGACACGGTCGGGCGGCGCGGGTCGAAGCGGCTGAAGGCCTCCACGTTCAGGAAGGCCAGGGACAGCCGGCCGCGGGTCGGGCGGACGCCCGCGCGCAGCAGGCGGTCCAGAACGATGGCGCCGGAATACTCATTGCCGTGCATCAGGGCGGAGATCGCGACATGCGGCCCCGGTGCCCCCGAGTCGAGCGACGTCACGCCGAGGATGCCAGTATTGCCCGGCAGCCAGTCGTTGATGTCCGGAGGGTCCAGCCGCACCTCGAAATCGGGCAGCGGGTGGCTTGGGGGGATGGCCTCATGCATCGGGGGAGTCGTCACACCAGCAAACGGTCAACAAGGCGGCGGATGAACGCGTCGCAGGCGTCCAACTCACTCCGCGCGACGAATTCATCCGGCTGGTGGGCCTGGGCGATATGACCTGGACCACAGATGATCGTGGGAATACCGGCTTCCTGGTAGAAACCGCCCTCGGTCCCGTAGCTGACCTTGCCGGTGCTGTTCGATCCCGTGAGCTGCTTGACGACCGAGGTCAGCTCATGGTCGCCGGCCAGGGACATGCCGGGCATTTCGACCATGATCTCGTAGTCGAAGCCCGTCGAGGGATCGACGGCCTTCATCGCGGGCTCGATAAATTCAGCCACATAGGCCTTCATACGAGCGACGTGGCGCAATGGATCATCGCCCGGCACCTGGCGCCATTCCATGATGAAATCCGCCCGCTCGGGGATGATGTTCAGGATGGTGCCGCCGGACATGGTGCCGACATGGATGGTGGTGTGGGGTGGATCGAACCCGTCCTCGAACGGGCCTTCGATGGGGAAGCGGCGCGCTTCCGCGGCGACCCAGGCGACGGCTTCGGCGGCGGCCTGTACGGCGTTGACGCCCTTGGCCGGCTCGCTGGAATGGCCGGGCTTGCCGCGCACGCTGACCTTGAGGTTGAGCTTCCCCTTATGCGCGAGGATGGGCTTCATGCCGGATGGTTCGCCCACCACGCACAGGCCCGGCTTCAGGCCTGACTGCTCCAGGTCCTGGATCAGCCGCTGGGCACCCTGGCAGCCCACTTCCTCGTCATAGCTGATGAACAAATGCAGCGGCCGAACCGGCGCACGGGCGAGGAAATCGGGAACGGCGGACAGGCACGATGCGACGAAGCCCTTCATGTCGCAGGCCCCGCGCGCATACAGCAGCCCGTCCTTCTGGCGGAGGCTGAACGGATCGGTCGACCACGCCTGCCCATCGACCGGCACGGTGTCCACATGCCCGGACAGCGCCACGCCCCCGGCGGCCTGAGGGCCGATGATCGCGTGGATGTTGGCCTTCTGGCCGGTTTCATCCAGGCTGACGCGGTACGGCACGCCATGCGCGTCCAGGTATTCCCGGACAAAGCTGATCAGCGGCAGGTTGGAGTTGCGACTCGTGGTATCGAAGGACACCAACCGGTCCAGCAACTCGACCGTTGTCATCCGTGGGGCGGAGGATTGCTCATGCATCCGCACACTTTGATACCTGTCCGCTCGGCCGGCAACCGGAGGGGAGAAAGTCCCGTGCGATCCGGTCGCGGGATCAGCGATAAACCTCCCGGCGGTGCCCGATGCGGACCACCAAGACCGTCAGAACCGCCTCGTGCAGGGCATACACCACGCGCCAGTCCCCGACGCGGAGACGATACAGGTCGCTGCCCTTCATGGTCGTAACGTTCGCGGCCTTCCGCGGGTCAGTCGCCAGCGCCCCGATTGCCAGCAGGACTCGCTTGCGCGCCACGGGGTCCAAGGCATCGATTGCGCGTTCGGCCTCCCGCTCATACCGGATCGTCCAGGTCACTGGCCGTCTGGGGTAATTCCGTGGCGGGCGAGCAGGTCTTCGTGGGAGGTGCCAAGCGGCCGGCCCTCGGCTTCCCATCGCGCCAGGGCCGTGTTCGCCTCGGCCGTCCAGAAGGCGTCCTCGGCCGCGTCCAGCCGTTCCAATGCCGCCAGGTCCTCCACGGACACCACGGCGGCGACCGGCTTGCCGTCACGGGTCAGCAGCACGCGGCGATGGTCCTGCTCGACATGATGCGCGGCAACGCCGAGCGGATCGGCGGAGAGCGGGATGGTGATGGCCTGAGACATCGGGATTGCTCCTTCGGCCCGAATATGGCGCCGAACCGGGGTCGATGCGAGGAGTTTCCAATCGATGGCGCGTCGAGACCGGGTGCGAATCGCCCTATGGTGCACCGGACATCCTGACGAGGGCCAGGCCAATGGGCACACCACGCATCGCGATCCTGGGCATCCACCTGGAGGCTAACGCCTTCGCGCCCGTGACGGTCGAAGCCGACTTCCGCCAGCAGTGTTGGGAGGAAGGGGAGGCGATCAACGCCCTCGCCCGTGTCGTCAGCCATCTGCCCTCGGAGGTACCCGGCTTCTACGCCCGCATGGACGAAACCGGCCCCTGGACTACCGTGCCGATCCTGGTCGCGGGCGCCCCGCCGGGTGGGCCGATCGCGCAGGATCTGTTTCATGAGTTCCTCGACCGTATCCAGGCCGGTCTGGCGGCCGCCTTGCCGCTCGACGCCGTCTATATCCCCAGCCATGGCGCGTCATCGGCCACGGGGGATGAGGACAGCGAGGGCACGCTGGTTACCATGGTCCGCCGCATCGTTGGCCCGGCCGTGCCGATCGTCGTGTCACACGATCTTCACTGCAATGTCTCCGAGCGGATGGTCGATGCCTGTGACGCGCTGGTGGTCTATCGTACGAACCCGCATGTGGACCAACGCGAGCGTGCAGCCGAGTCCGCCGACCTTATCCGGGAGTTGCTGGCGGGGACGCGGATGGTCCGCGCCTTCATCCGCCTGCCTCTGACGCCGCCCTCGGTCACGCTGCTGACCGCGGCTGGTCCCTATGCCGACCTGATTGATTACGGGCAGACGCTGGTGGGCGGAGCGATCGCCAATGTCTCGATCGCCGGCGGGTTCGTGTTCGGGGATATGCCGAAATGCGGGCTGACGATCACGGTCACCGCCCGAGGCGATCTGGCCGCCGCTCGCCGTGTGGCGCTTGCCATCGCGCGCCGGGGTTGGGCGGATCGGGAGCGCTATCGCCGGGTGCTGATGTCGGTGGAACGGGGCGTGGAGGTGGCGCGGACCGCCGCGGCCTCGGGGCCGGTGATCCTGGCGGATACCGCCGACAACCCCGGCGGCGGCGGGCGCGGGAATACCGCCTGGCTGCTGGAGGCTTTGCACAAGGCCGCCGTCCGCGGCGTGGTGCTGGGCGTGTTCGTTGATCCGGCTTTGGCCCAGGACGCCCATTCGGCGGGAGTCGGTGTCCGGTTCCGAGCGGTGTTCAATCGGGAGGCGAGTGAGTTCTCCCACCGGATGGAAGCCGATGCAGTGGTGGAGGCTGTGTCCGACGGCGTCGGCATTGGGCGCCGAGGTGTTTCCGCCGGACGGAGGTTCAATTTGGGCCCCTCGGCACTGCTGCGGCTGGAGGGATCAGGCCTCCGCGTTGTCGTCGGCTCCCTGCGCCGGCAGTTGGCCGAACCAGTGATGCTGGAGATGCACGGGATCGATATCGCCGCCGTGACCTGCCTGGTGGTGAAAAGCCGCGGTCACTTCCGGGCAGGGTTTGATGAATTTTTCCCTGACGAATGTATCCACGAGATCGACGCGCCGGGGCTGACCAGTCCGATCCTGGATAATTTCACATGGAAGCGGTTGCCGCGGCCGGTGTTTCCGTTGGATGTGGGCGCGGAGTGGAAGGAACCGGATTGGGCGGTGGGGATGTAGTCCCGGGCCCCGTTCCAACCGTCATCCCGGGCTTGTCCCGGGACCATTCGCGGCACGGTGCTGGAATTGGTCCCGGGACAAGCTCGGGATGACGGTTGTTGGTGTCCGTCAGACCACCATCAAAACGAAAGCGCTGTCGCCTGCACCACCAGCGGCAGCGTCCGCACCATCTCCAGCACGTCCTCCGGCACCCGCTCATCCACCGAGACCAGGCAGATCGCATCGCCCCCCTGCTCCGCCCGACCCAGATGGAACGTTGCGATGTTGATCCCCGCCCCCGACAATGTCGCCCCGAAACGACCGATGAAGCCGGGACGGTCCTGGTTTGTCACGTACAGCATGTGCGGCGCGAAATCGGCCTCGACCTTGATGCCCTTGATCTCAACAATACGAGGCCGCGAACCCGCGAACAACGTTCCTGATACGGAACGGGAAAGCCCATCCGCATCCACCGTCACCCGCACCAACGTCAGATACTCGCTCGGCCGGTCATGCACCGTTTCCGCGACGTCGATCCCGTGATCCCGCGCCGCGACCGACGCATTGACCATGTTCACGCCTTCCATCAGCGGTGACATCAGCCCCGCCAGCACGGCCGCGGTCAACGGGCGCGTGTTCAGCGCGGCAACCTGCCCCTCGAACTCGATCGATACCCGGCGCAATACCCCATCCCGCGCATGGATCATCTGGCCGGCAAAGCCACCCAGGCTGCGGCAGAGTTCCATATAGGGCTTCAGGCGCGGCGCATCCTCGGCCGAGACCGACGCCATGTTGATCGCGTTCGATACAGCCCCCGACAGCAGGAAATCGCACATCTGTTCGGCGACCTGGCGCGCCACGTTCTCCTGTGCTTCTTCCGTCGCGGCGCCCAGATGCGGGGTGCAGACAACGTTCTCCAGTTCGAAAAGCGGGTTCTGCTTGGCGGGCTCAACCTCGAACACGTCCAGTGCCGCGCCGGCGACATGGCCCGACTTGATGGCATCAGCCAAGGCGGCTTCATCCAGCAAGCCGCCACGCGCGCAGTTGATGATGCGCACGCCCTTCTTGGTCTTCGCCAAAGCCTCCCGCGACAGCAGGTTCTTCGTCGCATCCGTCAGCGGCGTATGCAGCGTGATGAAGTCCGCCCGCGCCAGCATGGTTTCAAGATCAACCTTCTCCACACCAAGATCGAGCGCCCGCTTCTCCGACAAGTACGGGTCATAGGCGAGGACACGCATCTTCAACCCGACCGCGCGATCGGCGACGATCGATCCGATATTCCCGCAGCCGACCAGGCCCAGTGCCTTGCCGGACAGCTCGACGCCCATGAAGCGGTTCTTTTCCCACTTGCCGGCCTTGGTGGAAGCCGAGGCCTCGGGGATCTGCCGAGCCAGCGCGAACATCATGGCGATGGCATGTTCGGCGGTGGTGATGGTGTTGCCGTGCGGCGTGTTCATCACGACCACGCCACGCGCGGTGGCCGACCGGACATCGACATTGTCCACACCGATACCCGCGCGCCCGACGACCTTCAGGTTGGTGGCGGCGTCCAGCAGTTCACGCGTCACCTTGGTGGCGGACCGGATCGCCAGCCCGTCGTACTCCGCGATGATCGCGCGCAGATCGGCCGGCGACAGGCCGGGCTTCAGATCGACATCGACCCCGCGGGACCGGAAAATCTCAACAGCAAACGGCGACAAATTGTCGCTGATCAGAACCTTGGGCATGGAAAGCTCCTAAGCGGAGGATATCAGGGCGCGACTTGCTGGTAGGCCCAGTCGAGCCAGGGCAGCAGTTTCTCGACATCCGATGTCTCGATCGTCGCGCCGGTCCAGATGCGGATGCCCGGGGGTGCGTCACGATAGGACCCGATGTCGAAGGCCACGCCTTCCTTTTCCAGCAGGCCGACCAGTTGCTTGGCGGTCTTGGCACGGACGTCTTCCGGCAGGGCCGTGAACCACGGCGCCACGATCTTCAGACAGATCGAGGTGCAGGACCGCGTGTCTACCCGCTCCGGCAGGAAATCGACCCAGTCGGTCTGGTCGACCCAGCGTGCAACGGCGGCGAGGTTTCCCTCACACCGCCCGATCAGGGCGGGCAGGCCACCGACGCTTTCGGCCCAGCGCAGGCTGTCCAGCGCATCCTCGGCGCACAACATCGACGGGGTGTTGATCGTTTCGCCCTTGAAAATTCCCTCGGCGATCTTGCCCTTGGACGTCAGGCGGAACAGCTTCGGCAGCGGCCAGGACGGAGTATAGGTTTCCAGCCGTTCCACCGCGCGGGGGGACAAAGCGAGCATCCCGTGCGCCGCCTCTCCGCCCAGCACCTTCTGCCAGGACCACGTCACGACATCGAGCTTGTTCCACGGCAGGTCCATCGCGAAGGCGGCGGACGTCGCGTCGCAGATCATCAGCCCCTGGCGGTCGTCGGGGATCCAGTCACCATTCGGAACCCGCACGCCGGACGCGGTGCCGTTCCAGGTGAAAACAACATCATGGGACGGATCAACCGCGCTCAGGTCCGGCAACTGTCCATACGGGGCCGTCATGGCGCGCGTATTGGCAAGCTTCAGGTGCTGGGTGATATCGGAAGCCCAGGTCTTGCCGAAATTCTCCCACGCCAGCACGTCCACGGGGCGGGCGCCGAGCAGGGACCAGAGGGCCATTTCGACGGCGCCGGTGTCGGACGCGGGGACGATGCCCAGGCGCCAACCGGCGGGCATGCCCAGCAAGGCCACCGAACGCTGGATGATTTCATTGAGTCTGGCCTTGGGGGCGGCGGCGCGGTGGCTGCGGCCAAGGAATGCACCCGACAGCGCTTCCAGGGAGTAACCTGGACGCTTGGCACAAGGGCCGGAAGAAAAGTAGGGATTGGCCGGCCGCAATGCGGGCTTCGGCGTAGTGACGCCAGTCGTGTTCATGTTCCGCTCTCCCTTCCAGAAGAGAAGCACCCCGGTGGGGGGGTGTGACCCGGGCCGGGGTCTAGCCGCGCTGG
>CANJSR010000028.1 GCA_947476855.1 Acetobacteraceae bacterium | reverse complement strand
TCGGCGACGCCTGCAAAAAGCACGGCAAGATCCTGGGCATGGGCGGGGTGTATGACACCGAAAACGCCTCCCGCTATGTCGGCATGGGCGCGACCTTCATCCTGACCGGCTCCGACCACTCCTACATGATGGCCGGCGCCGACCAGCGGGTGAGCTTCTTCAACGGCCTGACGACGACGCCCTCGGCCACGGCGGCCAAAGCGCCCGAGGGCAAGAAGCGCAAAAAGGACAAGTAGACCCTCGGCGCCGCCGTGGACCCGAACCCGACCGGTCCGACCGTCCTGGGTCGGCTTCGGTCCGCGTTCGCGACATATGAGATCGTGCTGGCCGGCTCGGTGTTGATGTGCCGGTGCTTTCCGCCCGACGCGGCACCAGGCCCGATCCCCGCCAGGTTGTTGGTTGACGACCTGGCGATTGCCCGCGCAGGCCCGGAAGACCAGGCGGTGTCGTGGGACGCCGCCTCGGTCACCTGGACCAACGCGCACATCATGCGGATCGCGCTGCGGGGCCGGACCCTGCCCCTGGCGGCGGAGGTGACCTTCGCCCTCGACCCCGCGACCGATGTCCTGTGCCAGGACACCACCCTGCGCCATACCGGCGACGGGCCACCCATCCCGATCGGCACGACCCTGGGCTGCTGCTTCAGCATCGAGGAACGGGTCCACGCCATCCTCCATCTCTCCGGCGCCTGGACACAAGAAAACCAGATCCGCGGGCTGCGGATGTCGAACGCTCCGATCACCATGGAAAGCCGCACCGGCAAGACCGGCTTCGGCTTCCAGCCCTATGTCGCCCTGCGCGCGCCGCGCACGACCTGGCTGTGCCAACTGCACTGGCCCGGCAACTGGCGGCTGGAAGTCGAACCCCTGGACAGAGGCGCGCTGATCGAGGGCGGGATCAACGCCTGGCGCTTCCGCCACCGCCTACGCCCCGGCAAGACCCTGTCCCTGCCCCGCGCCTTGTTCGCGCGGATCGATGGCCGCATGAACGCCTCCACCCAGCGGCTGCATGACTGGCGCAACAGCCACCGCCCCGATCCGGACCGGCCCATCCCGGTGCAGTTCAACAGTTGGTACCGCTATTTCGGCGAACCCAGCGCCACCACCATCAATCCCCTTATCCCCCTCGCCGCTCGGCTTGGCTGCGAGGCTTTCGTGCTGGATGCCGGCTGGTACCGGCCCGACGACGATGACTCCAACGCCGAATGGTTCGACCGCACCGGCGACTGGCGGATCAGCCACACGCGCTTCCCCGACGGGCTGCGCCCGATCGCCGCCGATTGCCGAGCGCTCGGGCTGATGTTTGGCTTGTGGTTTGAGCCGGAGGTGATCGGCACCCTGTCCTCGATCCGCCGTCAGCACCCCGAATGGCTGCACCACCTGGACGACAAACCCCCCGCGCCGGGGGAGCGTGCGGTCCTCCATCTGGGCGTCCCCGCTGCCTGGCAGCACGCCTTTGACCGCATGAGCGAGATCATCCGCTCCGCCGATGCCGGCTGGGTCAAATGGGACTTCAACGCCGACCTGTTCGCGGGTGGCTGGGCACCGGGACTACCGGAAGACCTGACGGACGAAGACCCCCTGGTCGCCCATTACCGCGGCGTGCATCGCCTGCAGGACGCGATACGGGCGGCCTTTCCGGACCTGATCCTGGAAATGTGCGCGAGCGGCGGGGGCAGGATGGACGGCGCCCTGCTGTCGCACGCCCATGTGAATTGGATCAGCGATCAGCCTGGTCCGCTGCGGAAACTGGCGATCCATTTCGGCAGCCAGTTGGCTCACCCGGCGGTGACCTGCAACGACTGGCTGGTGGAATGGCCGCCCGGCAACATCCCGGGCTACGACGACGCCGACGACGAACTGCGCCATCTGGGCGACCTGCCGTTCCGCCTGCGTGTCGCGATGCTGGGCAGCTTTGGCCTGAGCGCGCGGGTGGACCAGTGGGCGGAAGCGGACCTAGCGGTTGCCGCCGGACACATCGCGTTCTACCGGCGGCATCTGCGCCCGGTGATCCAGCACGGGCGCCAATATCTGCTGACGATGCCGCCGGCGCCGGATGGAACCGGGGACTGGGCGGCGATCTGGTACACGCGACGGGACCGGCTGGGCGGCGTGCTGCTGGCCTTCCGCCTGTCCGGCGCCGAGGAGACCCGGACCTTCCGCCTGCCAGGCCTCGACCGGTCGCGGCGGTACCATGTCCGCCGGTTCGAGGATGAAGATTGGACTGATCTGCCTGACCCGTTGGACAAAGGCCTGTCGATCCAGTTGCCCCGGACATTCAGTTCCGCGCTCCTCCGGGTGGAGGTGCGGGGGTAGGATTGGGCCACAGGACAATGTCGGTCCCACCACGCCCCCCTCCCCTTG
Organism: Acetobacteraceae bacterium; assembly: GCA_947476855.1. Next base: position 17,441 of record CANJSR010000028.1, on the reverse strand, counting down.
AGGGAGGGGTTGGGGGAGGGGTAGACGCGCCCCAGTCCGGTGGAGAGATCACTGTTCCACAGACGGTCGGGTTGACCCCCCCAGTTCCGTGCCGCTGCTCACCCCTCCCCCGGCCCCTCCCTCAAGGGGAGGGGAGAGTCGTTCGACCAACCGCGGCCCCCTACCCCCGCAACACCTTCCCAATCTCCTCCAGCGCCGCCGGGTCCTCGATCGTCGGGGGCACCGCCACCGTCTCCCCATCCGCGATCTTCCGGATCGTCGCCCGCAGAATCTTCCCCGACCGCGTCTTCGGCAACCGCGTCACCACCCGCGCATCCTTGAACGACGCCACCGGCCCGATCCGGTCCCGCACCAACGACACCAGTTCCCGAGCAATCTCCGGCTCCGGCCGGTTCACCCCAGCCTTCAGCACCACCAACCCGATCGGCGCCTGGCCCTTCACGTCATCCTTCACGCCAACGACCGCGCATTCCGCCACATCGCGGTGGGACGCCAAGACTTCCTCCATCGACCCAGTCGACAGCCGGTGCCCCGCCACGTTGATGATGTCGTCCGTGCGACCCATCACCCAGACATCGCCATTCTCATCGACAACGCCCGCGTCCCCGGTGCGGTACCAGCCCGGGAAATCAGCCAGATAGGACGTGTGGTAGCCGTCGGTATTCTCCCACAAGGTCGGCCCGCAGCCGGGCGGCAGAGGCAACCGAACCGACAGGTTCCCGTTCGTCCCCGGCGGCAACAAATGCCCCTCATCATCCAGAGCATGCAGATCATACCCCGGACTCGGCCGCCCCCCCGATCCCGGCTTGAAGGGGAACAGGCCGAACTCACGGAAACCCGAGGTGATCGCCCAGCCCGTCTCGGTCTGCCACCAATGATCGACGACGGGTTTCGCCAGCATCTCGGCCGCCCAGGTCGCGGTCGGCGGGTCGCAACGTTCCCCGGCGAGGTACAGCGCCTCCAGCCCCGACAGATCGTAGTTTTGCGCCAGCTTGCCGTCCGGGTCCTGCTGCTTGATCGCCCGCATCGCGGTGGGCGCCGTGAACAGCACCTTCACCTTGTGCTGCGCCGCCACCCGCCACAAAGCGCCCGCATCGGGGGTGCCGACCGGCTTGCCCTCATACATGATGGACGTGCAGCCCCGCAGCAGCGGCGCGTAGACGATGTAGCTGTGCCCCACGACCCAGCCGACATCGGACGCGGCCCAGTAGACCTCTCCAGTATCCACGCCGTAGAGCATCTTCATCGAGTTCCACAGCGCCACCGCGTGCCCGCCATTATCGCGCACCACGCCCTTGGGCCGCCCGGTCGTGCCGGACGTGTAAAGAATATACAGCGGATCAGTCGCCTTCACCGGCACGCAGTCATGCGGGGCAGCGGCTGCCTCGGCTTCCAACAGGTCATGGTCACGGCCGCCGGTCAGCTCGCAAGGCGCCTGTTCGCGTTGCAAAATCAGGCAGGCATCCGGCTTGTGCGGCGACAGGTCGATCGCGGCGTCCAGCAGCGGCTTGTAGTGAACGATCCGCCCCGGCTCCAACCCGCAGGATGCGGAGATGATGACCTTGGGCTTCGCGTCCTCGATCCGGGTCGCGAGTTCCGCCGCCGCGAAGCCACCGAACACCACGGAATGGATCGCCCCGAGCCGAGCACAGGCGAGCATGGCGATCGCGGCTTCGGGCACCATCGGCATGTAGATGATCACCCGGTCGCCCCGCCCGACGCCAAGCGCGGCCAGCGCCCCGGCCATCTTCGCCGTGCGCGTCTGCATGTCGCGATAGGTGTGGGTGACGATCTTGCCGGTCATCGCGCTGTCCCAGATCAGCGCGGGCTGGTCGCCGCGTCCGGCCTCGACATGGCGGTCCACGGCATTGAAGCAGGTGTTCAGTTCTCCGCCGGCGAACCACTGGCCGTAGGCGCCCAGGCTGGGGTCGAACACCTTGTCCCACTTGCGGGACCAGGTGATGCCCTCGGCCGCCGCGGCCCACCAGGCTTCGGGGTCGGTCCGCCAGGCACCATAGGCGGCGTCATAGGATGATGCGGTGGTCATGGCCGTTTCTCCGCTTGGACGGTTCGTCCGGTTGTTGTCATGCGGGGTCCGACCGGGGTCAAGCGTCCGCGCCCCTTACGGCACCAGCACGGGCGCGACCGCCGTGACGCGGCAGGATTGCTGGTGCTTGTCCTCGCACCGCGCGCGCGCCTGCGCCTTGGCGTCGGCCTCGGAGGTCCCGCAGCCCACGCTGCAGACATCGAGCGTATCGGATTTCCAGCAGGCGAGGCCGATGAACTCGGCCTGGTCGGACCGGCATCGCGCGCTGTTGGAAGACGTGTTCCGGCCGACCCTGTCATTCTCGAACCCGCGCGACATGTCGGCATAGACGCAGGTGTTCGGGTCCTCCACCCGGATCGCGCAGACGTCCAGTGCGCGCACCGACAGGCGCGCCGGCACCGCGGCCGGGCAGGGCATGCGGTTGCGAACCGGACGCGCATCCTCATCGGCGGCGATGCGCATCCGCATGACGAATGTATCGTTCGTGACGACGTCGGCGATCAGGTAGGTGATCGTGCAGGGGGCCGGCGCGCCCGAGTCCGCGACGATCGGCGGAATGGCCAGGTCCCGTTCGAACAGCATCGGCCCCGCGAGGGCCATCCCCGGGAACAAGCAGGCGAGCAGACAGAGGAAAGCGCGGGCCACCTCACCGCCTCCTTTGTTGCCAGCGGATCGTGCGCAGATGGCCCGAGCCCGGGTCGACGATGTCCACGACATCGGCATTGCCGTTGCGGTAATGAGTCGCCAGCGCGATCGCGGGATCGATGCGGACGTAATGCGCCATGACGGCCCCGGCCGCGTCCGCCACCGAAGGGCAGGTCGTGTCCGGGATCAGCCGGTAGGAAATCCGGAACAGCCCCCGCGCGCGGAACAGCAGCACAAGGTAGCTCGCTTCGCCGACGCAACTATCAATGCCGGCGTCCAGTACGCGACCCTTGCCCAGCTTCACCCAGAAGTAGCGGACATCCTCGGGGAATTCCGGCGCCAGAGGCAAGGTGTGCCAGTCCAGCCGGGGCGCCGGGTCGGGCAACAGGGCGTTCACCTCGGGCGGCTTCAGCCCGAAGACGACCCCGCCGGTCAGGTTGGCGAAGTCGGTCAGCGTCTGCCGGTAGCCAGGCCGGAAGGACGCGACGGTGCTGTCCCAGTCCAGCGGCGGCGGAAACATCAGGCGCTTCGTCGTCTCATCCGTCTGGGCGGAGGCGGGTGGCACGGCCAGGGCCGCCCAGCCCCACAGCAAGGCCGCCAGAAAGCACCAGCCGGCCCGCATCCGTCAGCGTTCCCACTTCCTGATCCGCAGCGGCGGGTGGGCGCGGATCACGTCCTCGTTCACCTCCGCGCCCCAGCCGGGACCGGTGGGCAGGATCAGGTGGCCGTCCTTGATCACCGGGACCGGCGTCACGAGGTCGTCCTTCCAGGGCACGTCCTCGATATCGATCTCCATGACCCGGAAATTCGGCAGGGCGGCGCAGAGATGCGCGCTGATCAATGATCCGATGTGGCCGTTGAAGTTGTGGGGCGCGACATTCACCTCATACGCATCGGCCATGGCGGCGATCTTGAAGGACTCCAGGATGCCGTTCCACGCGACATCGATGATGGCGACATCGAAGGACTGGTGCTCGAAGAACGGCTTGAACTGCCGCCGGCCATAGAGCGATTCGCCCGATCCGATGCGGGTGCGGGACGACCGGCGGATGGTGGCCAGGGCGGCGGGGTCGTAGCTGTCGATCTCCAGCCAGGTCAGGTCGAACTGCTCCAGCGCCTGGGCCATGCGGATATAGCCCTCGGTCTTGAAGTTGAAGTTCAGGTCGAGGTGCATGCCCATCTCGGGTCCGGCACCGCGGCGGAACGCGCCCATCTGGGCGACCAGGGCTTCCTGGATCTTGTGATCGAAGTTCAGCTCGGGCCAGCCGGGGCCGTTGAAGCCGGGCATGTGGATATACGGCTTCTCCGCGTCGAACATCATGATGTTCGTCTTCAGGCCCTTGAAACCGCGTTCACGCACGTCCGCGCCGGCCTTTTCGACATCGTCCAGCGTGCGGATCGGATCGAAGCCAGTCCATTCCTTGATCGTATCGGCGAAGGACACGCGCCAGGTCCCGCAATGGGACCAATAGAGCCGCAGCTTGTCCCGGATCGGCCCACCCAGAAGCTCATAAACCGGGATGCCCAGCGCCCGGGCCTTGATGTCGACCAGTGCGTTCTCGATCGCCGCGATGGCTTGCTGGTTCATCCCGCCCGGTGCCTGGCGCGTGACACCGTGCATATACGCGGTGACCTTCTCGACCGCGCGCGGGTCCATCCCCATGATCCGGTCGCCCAGGCGGCGGATGACGGTCGACAGGCCCTCCGAGCCGAAATTCTCCATGAATTCGGACCAGCCAACGATGCCGGCGTCGGTCGTGATCTTCAGGAAGGAAAAGTCCCGCCAGCCGGCGTTGCAGTGCAGGTCCTCGATCTTGGTGATGCGCATGGCGTTATTCCTCCTGGTGACCGGAACGATGCTACGGGGCGGGGCGGTCGCGCAACCAGTCCAGCGCCCCCTCGGCCGCGGCGACGCCGGTCGCGAGGCAGGCCTGCAGCAGATAGCCCCCGGTCGGCGCTTCCCAGTCCAGCATCTCCCCCGCCGCGAAGACGCCGGGGCGGTCACGCAGCATCAGGCGGTCGTCCAGCGCGTCCCGCCGCAGTCCACCGGCCGAGGAGATCGCCCGCTCGATTGGCGCCGGGGCCAGCAGGCGCAGCGGCAGGTCCTTGACCAGGTCGGCCGGGTCGCCGCCGGCGCCATGCAGGACTTCCTGGATCAGTGCGATCGCCTCGGGCGACAGGCCGACCTGCTTGCGGAGGAATCCCGACAGCGACTGGCCACGGCGCGGAGCGGCCAAACGCGCACGCACGGCGGCGGCATCGAGGTCCGGCCGCAGGTCCAGGCGCAGGGTCGCCGCCCCATCCCGGCTGATCGCGTCGCGCAGTTCGGCCGAGAGCGCATAGATGACCCCGCCCTCAATCCCCTGGGCCGTGATCACCGCTTCCCCCGGCACCGCGCGATCCCCGAACCGCGCCACCAGCCGCTTCAGCGGATGGCCGGCCATGCGCAGGCGCAGTTGCTCGGACCACGCGACAGTGAAGCCGCAATTCGCTGGCTGAAACGGCGCGATCCGATCGGCCAGCAGGCCAGCCCAGCCGCCGTCGGAACCAAGCCGAGGCCAGGAGGCGCCACCCAGGGCCAGGATGGTGACGTCGGCGGGCGTCGCCTCGGTCCCGTTCGGCGTCTCGAACAAGGGCGCGCCGGCATCGTCCCAACCGATCCAGCGCCAGCGCGGATGGAACCGCACGCCCAGCCCGTCCAGGCGCCCCAGCCAGGCGCGCAGCAGCGGAGAGGCCTTCATCACGCGAGGGAAAACGCGGCCGCTGGTGCCGGTGAATAGCGTCTGTCCCAGCCCCTCGGCCCAGGCCATCGCGGCCGCCGGCGGGAACGCCCGGATCGCCGGTTCCAGCCAAAGCGCGGCCTCCCGATACCGGGGCAGAAAGGCTGCCAGGTCCTCGGCATGGGTCAGGTTCAGCCCGCCCCGCCCGGCCATCAGCAGCTTCCGGCCCATGCTGGGCATGCGATCGTGCACGGTAACGCGGACGCCGGCGTTGGCCAGAGTCTCGGCCGCCATCAGGCCGGCGGGACCGCCGCCGATGATCGCGGCGTGAAAGGACGACAGGGATAAAACCACATCGCAGCCGCTACCACGCCTCGCCCCCCCGGGTCGAGGCGGGACACCGCGGCGTCCGCCACCGCCGTTGCGCGCGGGTGCGCCAGACCGTGACGAACCCTCTTGCCTTGGCGTTGCATCCGGCTATGACATCGGTCGGCAAGGGCGGTTAGCTCAGCGGTAGAGCGTCTCGTTTACACCGAGAGGGTCGGCGGTTCGAAACCGTCACCGCCCACCACCGCACGCATCGGCCGAAGCCCTGGAATACCGGGCGTTGCGGCGATCAACGCGTGGCTTCCCGCAGCATGCGGAATTATTTCAAAATAAATCATCCTCTTCTGCATGGTTTAACACTGGATTCACGATGACATCAGGCTGGTCGACAAAACTTCCTGTATACATACTGATGGTCTGCCGACGTTGAAGGCAGGCTGCACCGTCCGGCGGTATTGAAATGGCGCTACATCTAACGGGGACGTTGGGCCTGAACGGCGGCAATCGGCGAAGGTGGCCGTTCGCCCGCCCCGAAGCCGCGTCGTCGGTCATGCTGATGGTGATTGCCGCCATGTTTGTCACGGTCGCCATCTATGGCGCCCACCTGTTGTCACGCCATGTCGACCTCGCGGATCACGCCCGCGCCTTTTCCACCGCCCTGATCCTGAACGAGACCGTTGGCGATCTCGACGACCTGCGGACCGCCGCGCATTCCGTCACCTCCAACAGCGTGGAGCCGCACCGGGACGAATTGCAGCGCCGGCTCCGCATCGCGTCCGAGCGTCTTGATCTCCTGAACGGCGACGCGTTCCGCGCGTCCCTCGGCGACAGCACGGCGTTGGAGCCACTGACGCAACACCTCCGGACCGCGATCGCGGGCGCCGAGGCCTATCTGCGCGGCTCGGACGATGCCGCCGCGGTGCCGACGCTGCTGGCCGCGCTGCGCCAGGCGGGGCCGGAGCTGACACGGATGGCGTCCCGGCTGCACACATCGGCCCAGGCCTCCAACAGCGATCGGCATCGGACGATGCAGCGGGACCATTGGACGCTGGTCGCCATCCTGGTGGCGCTTGTCGCCTCCGGTTTCCTCCTGATGGTGATGCTGGCTCGCCATAGCCGGCAGTTGTCCTCCGCCCATGGGGAAATGGACGTCCTGGTTGATCACCTGCGGGAAACCGGGTCCGAACTGCGGACCCAGAACGCACGGTTCGAGGCGGCGCTGACCAACATGTCCCAGGCCCTGTGCGTGGTCGACAGCGCCCAGCGTCTTGTCGTCTGCAACGCGCGCCTGAACGAATTGTTCGGCCTGACCAAGGCCGATACCCGCCCGGGCACGCCGGTCGCCCAGATGTTCGCCGCCGCGCAGGCCGGCGGGCTGATCGATGCCACGACCATCGCGGCCATCCAGGCCGGACAGCGGCAACTGATCGCGTCCAACAGCGCCGGCGGGTTCACCCAGGAAACGGCGGACGGCCGAGCACTGGCGGTGTCGCATCAGCCGATGCCGGGGGGCGGGTGGGTGGCGACGTATGAAGACGTCACCGACCGGCGCCAGGCGGAGGCCCGCATCCGCTTCGTCGAGCATCACGACGGGCTGACCGGACTGCCCAACCGGGCGGCGCTGATCGAGCGGCTGGTGACCATGCTGCGGCATCCGCGGCGGGACCAGGACCTCGCAATCCTGACGATCAACCTGGATCATTTCCGGACGATCAACGACGCGTTGGGCCATGATGCCGGCGACCTCGTGCTGCGGGCCGCCGCCGACCGGCTGCGCCATTCCGTGCGCGAAAGCGACGTGGTCGCACGGATCGGCAACGATGAGTTCGTGGTCCTGCAACTGTCCGACCAACATCCGGCCGACGCGGAGGCACTGGCGCGGCGGCTGCTCGGATCGCTGGCCCAACCGTTCGTGTTCGACAACCAGCGCCTGTCGGTGACAGCCAGCATAGGCATCGCGATCGCCACCGAGGCGGATACCGATCCGACCCTGCTGATGACGCATGCCGATACCTCCCTGGACCGCGCCAAGGCCGAGGGTCGCGACACCTACCGGTTCTTCGACCCCGAGATCGACGCGCGCATCCAGGCGCGCCGGGCGATGGAGCACGAGTTGCGGGAGGCGATGGCGCGGGGTGAATTCATCCTGCTGTACCAGCCGATCTGGGACCTGGCCGCGGACCGCGTGATCGGGTTCGAGGCATTGCTGCGCTGGATGCATCCCGAACGCGGCATGGTCTCTCCCGGCGATTTCATTCCGCTGGCCGAGGAGCTTGGGCTGATCGGAACCATCGGCGCCTGGGTGATCGGACGCGCCTGCCAGGATTCTGCGCGCTGGCCCGAGGCGTATTCGGTATCGGTCAACCTCTCGGCCGCGCAGTTCCAGGGCAACCGGCTGGAGGCGACGGTCGACCAGGCGGTGGCGCATGCCGGCCTGTCACCGCGCCGGCTGATCCTGGAGATCACGGAATCCGTGCTGCTGCACAACGATCCACGGATCGTGGCCACGCTGCACCGCCTGCGCGCGCGGGGCATCCGGATCGCGCTGGACGATTTCGGCACGGGCTATTCGTCACTGAGCTATCTGGTCAGCTTCCCCTTCGACAAGCTGAAGATCGACCAGTCCTTCGTGCGGGAGATGACGACGCGGGCCGAGTGCCGGACGATCGTGAACTCCATCGTGTCCCTGGCGTCCCAGCTTGGGATTTCGACGACGGCCGAGGGGGTGGAGACCGCGGAGCACCTGGCGCTGATCCGGGCGGCCGGCTGTGCGGACGCCCAGGGGTATTATTTCAGCGAGCCGGAACCCGCGAGCGCGATCCGGCGGTGGTTCGAACCCGCGAGCCTGGACGGGTAGGCCCAGGGGGGCGGGAGGCCTAACCCGCCTTCGCGCGGGCAGGCTTGCCCTTGGCGACCGCGGGCTTTCCGACCTTGGCCTTCGCGGGGGCAGCCTTCGGCCTGGCCGACTGCGCGGTCGCCGCCGGCTTTGCTTCGACCGGCTTGGACTGGACCTGCGCGGACGCGCGGAACGAGGGGTGGTATTCCTTGTTCGGCATCATGTCGGTGGCCGAGGCCATCCGGTTGGACAGGTTGAAGAACGCCACCGTCTCCGACAGGTCGAAGATGTCCTCGGTCGACAGGCCGACGGCGCGCAGTTCGTCCCGGTCGGCATCACCGATCAGATAGGGCGTCGTGGTCATCTTCCAGGTGTAGTCCAGCATCGCGCGCTGGCGGGCATCGAGCTTCGCGACGCGGTAGTTCAGCGCCATCATCTCCCCAAGCTCCGGGTCACCCGACAACTGCCGCACGGCCGCGCCGTGGGCGACCAGGCAGTAATAGCAACGGTTGGCCGAGGAGACGACGACGGCCACCATCTCCCGCTCCAGCTTCGACAGGCCGGAGGGGGCGAGCATGATGTCGTTGTACATCGCCATGAAGTTCCGCAGCCGCCGCGGCTTCAGGCTGTAGGTGCTGAGGACGTTGGGCACGAAGCCCAGCTTCTCCACGCATTTGTCCCAGATGATTTTCAGATCGTCGTCCAGGGTGGCGGGATCGGGCACGCCCAGGGCGGAGATGTGGTCAGGCTGCGGCATGGGATGGGTCTCCGTCCTGGGTGGAAGCTCCCTCCCACGCGGGAGGGAGCAATATTGTCAGCCGAACACTTCGGGGTTCACGGCGTTGCCCTTGTTGGGCTTGCCGTCGAGCACGCTCAGGATGTTCTGGGCGGTCACGAGGCCCATGGCGTCCATCGCCTCCACCGTCACGCCGGCCATGTGGGGGGACGAAATCACGTTCGGCAGGGTCAGCAGCGGGTGGGACGGCGGCGCCGGCTCCACGTCGAACACATCAAGGCCGGCGCCGGCGATATGGCCGGACTTTAGCGCGTCATACAAAGCCGGTTCGTTGATGATGCCACCGCGGGCGGTGTTCACCACGAAGGCGCCCTTCTTGAGCGCGTTCAGGCGCTGCGCCCCGAACAGGTCGATGGTCTGCGGGTTCTTCGGGCAGTGGATGCAGAGGAAGTCCACCCCGCCCAGGACCGCATCGACATCGGCGACCGCCGTATACCCGGCGGCCTTGATCGCGGCGGCGTCGACGAAGGGGTCATAGACCAGCACGTTCATCTCGAACGCGGCGCAGCGCTTGGCGGTGCGGGTGCCGATGCGGCCGAAGCCGACGATCAGGACAGTCTTGCCGGCGAGCTCCATCGGCGGGGCCTGGTGGCGGTCGTTCCACTTCCCGTCGCGGACCAGCGCATCCATGTGCCGGTTCAGCTTGGCCAGCGCGATGATCAGGTGGAACGCCTGTTCAGCAACTGAAGTGGAGTTCGCAGTGCCCGCCGTCATCAGCGGCACGCCGCGCGCGGTCAGGGCCGGAACCTCCACCGCGTCATAGCCGACGCCGATGCGCGCCACGACCTGCATGGCGGGGGAGGCATCCATCTCAGTCTTCCTGTAAGGAGTCCCGGACAAAGCGATGCCGGCGCAATCCGTCAACTGCGGCAGCAGGTCGGCCTGCGGGATGCCCGCCGGATAGATCACCATCTCGATGTCATCACGGCTGCGAACCAGGTCGATGCCGGATTTCGACATCGTGTGGGGCAGCATCACCTTGGGCTTGTTGGTGGCCATGACGGGCGTTCCCTCTCAGAGCTTGCGTTCAAGATTGGCGACGTAGCCGCGATTCCAGGTTGGCGCCAGATGCACCTCGTTCATCGTCACATGCGGCGGCAGGCAGGCGATGTAGCGGATCAGGTCGCCGCAGTCGGCCGGCTGCACCATGCGCGCCCGTACCTCCGGCCCGACCGGGTTGGGGCGCTGGTCCAGGATTGGGGTCGCGACCTCCCCTGGCAGGAACACGGTCGAACGGATGCCGTTCACGCATTCCTGCATGTTCAGCCCGTGGCTCATGGCGACGATGCCGTGCTTGGCCGAGACATAGATCGGCCCGCTGACGCCCCCGATGAAGCGCCCGGCCATGGAGGCGGTGTGAATCAGGATCCCGTCCTGCTGCGCGCGCATGAAGGGCAGAGCGACCGTGACGCAGTACATCGGCGCGATCAGGTTGCCGCTGACCATGTAGTTGATGCTCTCGGGCGTCAGCTTGTCCCAGTTGCGGTCGACGATGTTCACGCCGGCGTTGTTCACCAGGATATCCAGCCGGCCGATCTCGGTCCTGATGAAGTCACCGACGCGGCGCACCTGGTCGGCATCCGTCAGGTCGGCTTGCTGCACATGGGCCGTTCCGGTCTGGTTGATGCGGGCGGCGACACTCTCCAGCGGCGCCAGGCGGCGGCCGGTCACGATGATGGTGGCACCCTCTTCGGCCAGGGCCAATGCGGCGGCTTCACCGATGCCCGATCCCGCGCCCGTGACCCAGGCGATCTTTCCTGTCAGCTTCCCCACCGCTCTTGCTCCTGTTCCCGAGAGGGGGCGCATCAAAAGCGCTTGCCCGCCGCGCGACAAGCCCCAACGGAAACTGGCGCGCTTTGATCTGGATCATTGCCGGGGTCATGCCACATAAGGCGTTCGGTCATCAGACCGCGACACGCAGGAAGACAGCACATGGACGCCGCCACGATCGAGGCCGCCGACCGCGCCGCCCGCCACTGGACCTGGGACGAACCGGGACCTCTGCCCATGGGGTCGGAGGCGCACAAGAAAGCCGTGTGCAGCATGTTCCGGGAGACGTTCAACCCGTACAAGCCGTCCGTCATCGAATGGCCGAAGCTGACGCCCGAGGCGCTGGAACGGCTGATCACTCTTCCCATCTGGGACATCGCCGTCCGCACCGAGGGCAAGGCAATGAAGCGCATGCAGGCCTATGCCGACGCGCTGCGCGATCCCGCCTGGCACGATGCGATCGGCCTCAATGGCTGGGAGGAAGGCCGCCACAAGGAGGTGCTGGCCAACCTGGTCCAGTCCTACGGCATCCCGCTGGAGCCCGAGCCGGCTTACCTGATGCCCTCCGACACCGAATGGGCCTATCTGGTGACCGGGTTCAGCGAATGCATCGACAGCTTCTTCGCCTTCGGGCTGTTCGAACTGGCCCGCACCTCCGGCTTCTTCCCGCCCGAGCTGGTTGATACGTTCGAGCCCGTGATGCAGGAGGAATGCCGCCACATCCTGCTGTTCGCCAACTGGCTGGCCTGGCACCGCCGGACGATGCCCTGGTGGCGCCGGCCGTACTTCGAGGCTCGGGTGGCCGCGGTGTGGGTGTTCCTGGCCTGGGAACGGATCGGCATCGCGCGGGGCATGGATGACGACAAAGGCAAGCCCGAGGACAACAACTTCACCATGACCGGTAGCAAGGCCGTCAGCGCGGTGGACGTCAGCGTGCGCGAAATGATGGAAATCTGCCTGCGGGAGAACGACCGCCGGTTCTCGGGCTACGACGAACGCCTGCGCCGGCCGACGACGACGCCCAGCCTGGTACGGTTCGCGATCCGGTTCATGCCCCAAGGGAAGCGGTGAAGGAGCGGGGCTCCGCCCCGGACCCCGCAAAGGGGCCCTGCCCCTTTGATCCCCGCTAAGGGCGGAGCCCTTAGAACCCATTGGTTGGGGGGAATACTCGAGGGGCTAGCACGGACCTGGCACGGTCACGGTCAGCCCCTCGAGTATTCCCCCCAAGTACCGGTTCCAAGGGCTCCGCCCTTGGCGGGAGGTCCAGGAGGGCAGCGCCCTCCTGGTGGGGCGTGGGGCAAAGCCCCACCCTTCACAACCCCCCTTGGCGATGCCGGCCGCGACCGTACATGTTGTCCGTGACCGACCTTCCACGCGCGCGGAGTGACAGACCATGACCACCCAATTCGGCCTTGCCCAGCCCGTTCGCCGCGTGGAGGACCCTCGTCTGCTGAAGGGCGCCGGGCTTTACACCGACGACATCGCCTTGCCTGGCTCGCGGCCCGGGATCGTGCTTCGCAGCCCGCATGCGGCCGCGACCATCACGTCGATCGACACCGCCGCCGCCCGGGCCTTGCCGGGGGTGCGGGCGATCTACACGGCCGCCGACCTCAAGGCTGATGGGATCGGGACGCTGCCTTGCGCCGCGCCGGTGCAGAACCGGGACGGGACGCCGATGGTTGCTCCGCCGCATCCGGTACTGGCTGATGGGGCGGTGCGCCATGTCGGCGATCCGGTGGCCTTCATCGTGGCCGACACCATCGCCCAGGCGCGGGACGCGGCCGATCTGATCGCGGTGGACTACGACATCCACGCCTCGGCCACCGACCTGGCCACGACGACCGATGCGGGCCAGCCGAGTGTATGGCCCGAGGCGTCGAACAATATCGCGTTTGACTGGGAGATCGGGGACAAAGCCGCCACCGACGCCGCCTTTGCCCGCGCCGCCCATGTCACCAGCCTGACTGTGGTGAACAACCGGATCGTCGTATCCTCGATGGAAGCCCGCGCGGCGGTGGGGGAGTATGACGCCGCCACCGGCCGCTGGACGCTGCATGCCAACACCCAGGGCGGCTGGCTGGTGAAGAACCTGATCGGTCCGGTCTTCGGGGTTTCCCCCGAGCAATTCCGTGTCATCACTCCCGATGTCGGCGGCGGCTTCGGGATGAAGCTGTTCCTGTATGCCGAACACGTCCTGGTCTGCTACGCCGCCCGCAAGCTGGGTCACCCGGTGAAATGGGCCTCCGAACGCGGGGAAGCGTTCCTGTGCGACACGCAGGGCCGCGACAACATCACCTTGGGCGAAATCGCGACCGAGGCTGATGGCACCTTCATCGCGCTGCGCACCCGCAACGTATCGAACATGGGTGCCTATCTGTCGACCTTCGCGCCCTATATCCCGACCTATGCCGGCACGGGCGTGCTCTCCAGCATCTATAACTTCAAGGCGATCCACGCGAACGTCATCGGCGTCTTCACCAACACCGTTCCCGTCGACGCCTATCGCGGCGCCGGCCGGCCAGAAGCGAACTATTTGGTAGAGCGTCTGGTCGATGCCGTGGCGCGGGAGCTTGGAATCGACCGGGTGGAACTGCGGCGGCGGAACATGGTCCCACCCTCGGCCATGCCCCATTCGACGCCGGTCGGGAAGACCTACGACAGCGGCGACTTCCGCATCGTGCTGGATGCCGCGCTGAACCGCATCGACTATGCCGGGGCCGGCGCGCGCAAGGCGCAATCCGCCGCCAAGGGCAAACGCCGTGGCATCGGCCTCGCCTACTACCTGGAAGCCACCGGCGGCGACCCGACCGAGCGGGCGGAAATCCGCTTTGCCGAGGACGGCTTCGTCGACGTCTTCGTTGGCACCCAGTCGACCGGCCAGGGCCACGAGACCGCCTATGTCCAGTTGACCGCCACGCAACTGGGGATCGACGGCAACAAAATCCGCATCCGCCAGGGCGACACCGACACGATCCCGGTCGGCGGCGGCACCGGCGGTGCCCGCAGCCTCTATTCCGAGGGCCAGGCGATCCTGCTGACCGCCAACACCGTCATCAACAAGGGCAAGGACGCCGCGGCCGAGGAGATGGAAGCCGCCGTCGCCGACATCACCTTCTCGGACGGCCGCTTCACGATCGTCGGGACTGACAGAAGCATCGACATCATGGACCTCGCCGCCGCCCGCCGGAAGAAGGGCGTGGCGGGCCTCGACGCGGCCGAAATCGCGCCAATCGACAACCATACCTTCCCCAATGGCTGCCACATGGCGGAGGTCGAGGTGGACCCGGAAACCGGCATGGTCCGCATCGTCCGCTATGTCGTCGCCGATGACTTCGGCAAGACCGTGAACCCGCTGATCGTGCGCGGCCAGGTGGCCGGCGGCGTTGCCCAGGGCTACGGCCAGGCGGTGCTGGAGAATACGGTGTTCGATCCGGAGTCCGGCCAGCTTCTGTCCGGCAGCTTCATGGACTACGCCCTGCCCCGCGCCGACGACCTGCCAGACATCGAGATCGACCTGCTGGAAATCCCCTGCGCGTCCAACCCGCTGGGCGTGAAGGGCGCGGGCGAAGCTGGGGCCGTGGGAAGCCCGCCCGCAATCATCAACGCGATCATCGATGCGCTGGCCGGCGATGGGGTGACCCATGTGGACATGCCGGCAACACCCGAGAAGGTCTGGCGCGCGATCGCCGCGGCACGAGCCGCCGCGTAGCAGACTTCTCCCGGCACTGAACAGGACGACGGCCCCGGCGGGATCTCTCCCTCCGGGGCCGTCACGTTTGGGAAGCACTGCCCCCGGCTATGCCGGGACGGCTTCGGTCGTAAGTAATTGCCGAGGCTACCACGCCCGCGCGCCATCACCATTTTATGTGTTGTAGAACGGATCCGCAGCCTGGAATTGGATACTTTCCAGTTCATGCCGCGTCAATTCAAATTGATCCGTATTATTTCAATGGAAAGGAATTCCCCATGGCCGCCATGACTTCCAATGGATCAGGCAATCTCATCGCCGCCGACAAGGTGAATGGCACCAACGTCTACAACCACGCGGGCGAGAAGCTCGGCAGCGTCGACGACATCATGATCGACAAGATTTCAGGCAAGGCGATCTACGCCGTGATGTCCTTCGGCGGGTTTCTCGGAATGGGAGAGAAGTATCATCCCCTCCCCTGGGCGACTCTGAAGTACGACCAGACCCAGGGTGGCTACGTCATCAACATGGACAAGAAGACCCTCGAGGACGCGCCGACCTACGACGCCGGCTCGGACTTCCAGTGGACCTCCGACTATGGCCGCAAGGTCGACGACTACTACAAGGTCCCGACCTACTGGATGTAAGGAACACCATCCGGGGGGCCCTGCCCCTCGGATGGTTGAACCCGTCCCGGCGACCGTGTGATCGCCAACGATTCTATCACACCATATTGTTTCGGAGGATATCATGTATTCAAGAATCGGCTGGACTCTCGCCGCCCTGGCGTCGGCTTCCATTGGCGTCGCGGTCGCGCAGACAACACCGGTGAGCCCGCCTGGCCAGTCCCCAGCCGTGAAGCCGCCGGTCGCCGAGGCTGTTGCCCCCCCGATGGCATCGAGGCCGCCGATGACCGCCATCCCCAGCCCGGCCGTCACATCGGCGCCGATGCCGGTGCCTCCCCCGGTGACCACGACCACCACGTCCACGTCCACGGCACCGTCCGCGGTCGCGACCAGCACCACGCCGGTGCCGGCCGGCGCACCCGTCGCGGGGGCCAACAGTTTCACCGAGGGCCAGGCGCGGTCACGGATCGAGGACCAGGGCTTCACCGACGTGATCAACCTGGCGAAGGATGACCAGTCCATCTGGCGCGGCACCGCCATGAAGGGCGGCGTTTCAAGCCGCGTCGCCGTCGATTACCAGGGCAATGTCGTCATCAACTGACCGCGCGAGGGGTTCCCGCACCCGATGAACGATCCAGGGGCCCCGCCGCGTCCATTTCAAAGGAAACCATTTCAATGCCCAGCAACATCGTAACCGGCCTCTATGACTCCTACGAGGCAGCCCAGAATACAGTTCGTGACCTCAAGCTTGCGAACGTGGCGGATGTCGACATCAGCCTGATCGCGAACCAGGCCGCCATTGTCGAACCGGTTTCCGACACATCCGACAGTGCCGTCACCGGCGCGGAAGCGGGCGCCTCGGTGGGTGGCATCCTTGGCGCGGGGGCCGGTCTGCTCGCGGGTCTGGGGATCATGGCCATTCCGGGCGTCGGTCCGGTCGTGGCGGCCGGCTGGCTCGTCGCGGCGGCCGTCGGGGCCGTGGCGGGGGTTGGCGTCGGTGGTGTCGGCGGCGGGATCATCGGCGCCCTGACCACCGCGGGCGTCAGCCAGGAGCATGCCAATATCTACGCAGAGGGCGTGCGCCGTGGCGGGACCCTCGTTTCCGCGCGGGTCGATGCCTCCCGCGTGACGGAGATCGAGGAGATCATGCACCGGTTCGGCCGGGTGGATCCTGTGACTCGGGAACGGGACTACCGCGGCAACGGCTGGACCACCTTCGACGAAAAGGCCCCGCCATACGGGCCGATGGACGCCGAACGGGAACGTGCCCGCCAGTTGGCCCGCCCGGCGGCCTGATCCATCAGTGGGAGGGAGCCGGAGCCGGCTTCCCCTCCCGCTTATGGACCGCGAAGCGTTCGACCATCGTCGCACTGGCCTCATTCAACCCGACCACTTCCACGTCATGCCCGTGCTCCCGCGCCTTCAGCATCAGGCGGTCGAGCGCGGCGATGGCCGAGATGTCCCAGAAATGGGCGCCGCTGACGTCGATGATGATTTTATCCACCGGCTCCAGCACATCGATGGCCTCGGCGAAGGTGCCGGCCGAGGCAAAGAAGATCTGCCCGTCTACCCAGTAGGTCCGCACCCGCCCGTCGTCGGACAGGTCGGATGTCACACGGCTGAGGCGCGACACCTTCCCCGCAAAGAACACACCCGACAAAAGCACGCCGATCAGCACGCCCAGGGACAGGTCCTTGGTGGCGACGACGGTGATGACCGTCGCCAGCATGACGACCGAGGACGACACCGGGTTGGTCCGCAGCCGCAGGATGGATGCCCAGGAGAAGGTGTTGATTGAAACCATCACCATCACCGCCGTCAGCGCCGCTACCGGAACGATCGCCAGAAGGTCCTGCAACGCGACCAGCAGGATGAGCAGGAACACTCCCGCCACCAGGGTCGAAAGCCGCCCCCGCGCGCCCGAGGACACGTTGATGCCCGACTGCCCGATCATCGCGCAGCCGCCCATGCCGCCAAATACGGCCG